>NZ_JABUMQ010000161.1:0-24645 GCF_013336645.1 Myxococcus sp. CA039A
GTGGGAAGGGATTCGCGTACGGGGACGACTTCGAGGGGCTGTGCATCATCTGCCAGAAGGACGCGGACAGCCATGCGGTGCTTGAGCGTCCAGAAGGAAGCCTCGACGTCGCCAACAAGATTCTCAAGGACCTCAAGGTCCGCGAGACCGAGTGGGCCAAGGTCCACCAGGAAATCACAACGAAGGTCGCCGAACTTGAGCGCCTCGGGCGTCAATCACCCCCACCCAAACAGACGACCCTGGATGAGCGGATGACGTATATCAAGGCCCTTGAGCGGACACGTGAGGGGCTTGAGAAGCATCGTCGCAGCAGGTCTGGCGGGTACATGTTCGGAGTCATGGTGTGCCTCACCGGCAGGAGATTCGCCGCGGTATCGGGCAACGAGGTGCCTCCCGGCTTCGCGGCCATCGCCGAGGCTCACGGTTGCACGGTCATCGAGCGGGCCTCCACCCTGGAGGACTTCATGGCCATCAACCCAAGGTGTGCCGCGGGAGACACCGAAGCCATCGACAAGGTGGCCAAACAGTGGGACGACACCAGGAACTACGTCATCAGAGGTGAGAGTGGATACAACAATGTCCCTGGAACCTGTGCAGGCGCCAAACTCATCGGAGCGAGCGGTCATGTCGCGCATTCGATGACCGAGATTTACTTCTCCTTCTCCAGTGAGAAGAAGCAGGTGAAATTCAATGTGCCCTATCGCGGCCCCATCGGCTTCGCGCCGTCCGAGGGGCCCTGGACGCCTCCGAGCGCCGCCGACATCATGGAAGACAAGGGCGGCGAGTATGTCGAAGAGCGCCGTGACATGAAGCGCAAAAAGGAGGTCACTGTCCTTTCCTGCCAGTCGTGTCAGGACACGCTGTTCATGGCCCGGTGCGACTTCAAGAAGCAGAGTTGCGCATGACCTGGTCAACGATTCTCAGGTCCCCTCCTGCCTTGTCGATGACGGGCCTACTCGCGTTCATGGAGCGATGGAAGCCCGGGAGCACTCATGGCTTCGAACCAGCAACGACCGACCAGATGACCGCGCTTGCCCAGCCACATGGAGGACTCGACGCGCTGCCTGGCCTGTATCGCGAGTTCCTCGCAACCATGGGTGCATCGACCGGCGAAATGCGGTTGATGTGGGGGACAACCTCAATCTCGGCCCTGCTAGAGGACCTTGAAGATTATCAACGCGAGCGGCCCGATTCTCGCCGCTACCTCAAATTCGCCATGGGTGAGGACGACTACAACGGCCGTCACCCGGACGACTTCTTTGATCTCTCCCGCCCAACACCGGACGGGCGTGACACGGCCATCCTCCGCATTCACGAAGAGGATTTAGTGAGCAGCAAGGTCGCGGCCGAGCAGCCCTTCCCGACTTTCTCCGACTTGCTACGAGCGGTCATCGTGGCCAGGGTCAGCTTGGAGGCCGCTCCTCGGAAACAAACGCAGACCTATAACCTTGGGCCGAATCCCGAGGCTCCGGCCAGGACCTACGAGTTCTTCGCACGTTTGGGATTCGCTCCAACGGAACTCGGGGCCTCGTCGTCAATCATTCCTCTTGAACACGCGGAGCGCGGCGCGGTCGCCCTTATCAGGGCGCCTTCGACATTGATCCCAAGAGCGGGCGTAGAAGTGCGCGCACGTGATAAGGCCCAGCAAACGCTCCTTGATGAAATCATCCAGGACCATCAGCAGGAGTTGAGCGGTGGTTGACGAGGGTCGCC
Organism: Myxococcus sp. CA039A; assembly: GCF_013336645.1. Classification (NCBI taxonomy): domain Bacteria; kingdom Pseudomonadati; phylum Myxococcota; class Myxococcia; order Myxococcales; family Myxococcaceae; genus Myxococcus; species Myxococcus sp. CA039A. Next base: position 1,714 of record NZ_JABUMQ010000161.1, read on the forward strand.
ATTCGCATGACCCGCGAGATTTCACCAGATTCCCGTCGACGTCAGAGCGGAGGCTCCCTCCGGAGGCGGCTTCACATCCATCCACGAGTAGAGTCTGGACAGGGCCTGAGCGCGTGAGCTCACCCATGATACTGCCCTGCAGTGGAAGAGGCGCTGTTTCGAGAAACACAAACTGCCGTATCTCAAGAGGCCACATCCATGACGTCGGCTAGATGGGACGGGAGCAGCTTCCTCTGGGTGGTCCTGAGCGTGTGGATGGCCTGTGTCGGGTGCCGGTCGAGTCACCTGCACACGCCTCCGTCATCCGTCACGGAGAGGGCGACGGAACACAAGGGCTTGATCGTCGGAATGCGGCGTACGGGATGTGATGGGTTGTGTCCCGTTTATGATGTTCATGTCTATGACGATGGATGCGTTGTGTATGAGGGCATGGATCACGTGGAGGTCGTAGGGAGGAGGGATTCCCAGTTGACCGGGGAGCAGGTTGGACGTCTGAGGAGGATTCTCGCCGAGCATGTCCGTGCCGCGGAGGTCTATGGAGATGAGTATGGGAGCTTCTTTACTTGTCCTCATGGTATCATCGGGCTTGCGGAGGTCGTATTGACAGCTCCAGAGGGAGGGGTGGTGAATCCTGTTTGTTATCCTGATTTCATCTCGGCGGGAGAGACGCCACTGCTTGGTGGGGTGGATTATCTGATCGACGAGTTGCTCGGGACTTCTCGCTGGATTGGATGTGCAACCGGTGTGAAGGGATATCGTGGGTGTTGAGGGCTGGATGAGACGGCCACGCGCCTCCTCGACGAGGCGGTCCTGGAGCCCACGACCGCCCACCCTCTCCGCTGCCCCGCACATCAGTCCCATTGAGCGGCACCGGACCCGGGAGGGCCAGGGGACGTCAGACCGGGAGCCCCTCGGCCGCGAGCGCCTTGCGCACCGCCGGACGCGCGGAGACGCGCTCCATGAACGCCATGAGATTTGGGAAGCCGGACAGGTCCACCTTCACGTACTTCCCCCAGCGGGTGACGGTGTAGAGGTAGGCATCCGCGATGCCGAAGGTGTCACCGAAGAGGTAGGCACGCGTGGCCAGGCGCTCCTCGATGAGCTTGTAGCGTTTGAACAGGTACGCCGTGCGCTCCTCGCGCGTCACGTCCGGCGTCGTCGGCTGGAAGAGCGGAGCGTACGTCTTGTGCAACTCGGAGTTGATGTAGCCGAGCATCTCCTGCACGCGGTAGCGCTCGCGGCTGCCCTCTGCGGGCACCAACCCCGCCTCGGGCCGCAGGTCCGCCAGGTACAGCACGAGCGCGGGGCCCTCCGTGAGGACCTCGCCCGGCTCCAGCTCCAACGCGGGCACATAGCCCTTCGGGTTGATCTTCCAGAAGTCGCCGCCGGACTGGAGGACCTTCGTCTGGGTGTCGACCTTCTCGAGCTGGAGCTCGAGCCCCGCCTCGTGCGCGACGATGTGGGGGGACAGCGAGCAGGCGCCCGGGGCGAAATAGAGCTTCATTGGCTTCCTCGGAGTGAGTGGGAACGACGGCGCATCACTAACGGGCCTGGTTACCTTTGGATAGCAACGCGATTAAGGTAAGCGCACTTTCCACTCACCTCCTGGTAACTCCACTCACCTCGCGGTAACCGCCCATGTCCCTGAAGCTGAGGAAGAGCAAAGCCCCACCCCCGCCCCCGGGCTGTCCCATTCACGCTTGCATGTCGTTGCTGGGCGGAGCGTGGACCACCAGCGTCGTCTGGCAGCTCTCCGGTGGCCCCCGACGCTTCGGGGAGCTGCTCCACGACATCCCCGGCATCTCACCCAAGGTGCTCACCACGCGGCTGCGCGAGCTGACTGCGAAGGGCGCGGTGACACGAGAGGTCCTCCCCACCTCACCGCCCTCCGTGGAGTACGCCCTGTCCTCGCTCGGCCTGGAGCTGGTGCCGGTGATTGACTCCATCGTCCGGGTGGGAACCCGGCTGCGCGAGATGACTCTCGCTTCGCATCGCCACGACAAACCTTCCTCTCGGCGATGAGACGCGGCTGGAAGGAGGCCTCGTGGCCGACGATTCCACCGACCAGGGCCACGGAGGCCGTGAAGAGCAACGAACAGGGCCCCACCACTGGGGCCCTGTGGGGGACGTTCAGGACACGTCCCGCGAGCCCCCGACTACAGCGGCGGCCGTCCATCCACCAGCGGAGCCACCTCCTCCAGCCTCGTCGACGTCAGGGCGGAGACTTCCTCCGGAAGCGGCTTCGCATCCATCCACGCGTAGAGCCTGGACAGGGCCTGGGCGCGCTCGGGCGCGGACAGGTAGCCAATGAACGCGTCTTCATGGTTGGTGTTCGGCGCGGTGAATCGGAACGAGTCATTGCGCTCGCGCACCTCGAACGCCCCGGCGGACCAAGGGTCGGTCTCCCCATAGATGAACAACATCCGCTCACCCTGCTGACGAACCCAGCGCTCCACGTCGCGCATGAGTCCCTGGGAGAAGGGCACCTGCACGGGGAATGACAGGTACGTGGCGGGCACGTCCTGGCGCGGATAACTCAACAGGCCGCGCAGGTGCTTCGTGGGGAAGCGGTTCCAGCCCAGCTCCGTCGCGCTCTGGTAGTAGTAGGGCGCGTAGTAGAGCACGCCCGAGTCCGCATAGCTGACGTCCATGTGGGTGACGTTGCCGACGAAGTCGATCAGCTCGTTCGCCGGAGCCCCGGGCAGCGGGACGGTGTCGCAGCGAGACTCACGCTCGTACATCCAGAAGTAGAACGACGACTCGACGATGGCGAACTCCAGCGCGCGGTCCATGCCCAGCAGCGTGAACTCCATTCCATACGACTCCAGCACCCGCAGCAACTCCTCACGGCGGCGCAACGCGTCCTGCTGGAAGTCCCGCAGGCGCGCCCGGCAGGCCTCACTGCCCACCTGGTCGAGGAAGCGCACGAAGCGCTTGTCCTTCAGCCCATGGAGGCTCGGGGCCACGTACGCCACGGTGGCGTCCACGTCGTCCGGGTAGAAGTAGCGGTGGTACACGGCGGACATGCCGCCCTTGCTCGCGCCCGTCGTCAGCCAGCGCCTGGGGTACATCGGCTTGAAGGCCTGGATGATGCGGTGGTAGTCGCCCGCGGTCTGCTCGATGTCGAGCTTCGTCCAGTCAGCCGACTCGGGCCGCGAGGGACTGAAGAAGCGCTGCTCCACCGACAACTGGTTCGCATCCAGCAACATCGTCGGCTCGGACTGACCGGGAGTCGTGCGGATGGCGTAGCCCGTGCCATACACCACCGTGGGCGCATCGAACGAGCGGTGCAGCAACGTGGCGCGCAGCCAGAACCACTCGCCGTCCTGCGCCCGGTGGTCCACGGGCTGGGCGAACCAGAGGGTGAAGAAGCGCGTGTTCGGAAAGGGCGAGACCTTCTCGCTCGCCACCACCACGTCGGGCATCGCTCGCAGCCGCTCGAGGATGTCGTCCGACTCCGCCCCTCGCTCCAGCACCCCTACCTCTCGCGCGGGAGGCTCGACGACTCCAGGTTCGACTGGCTCCGCTCCACCACAGGCCTGTGACACCACGGCGGCGAACAGCAGCCAGGCCGCCCTGAAACCACCCGTCATCTTCATGGGAACATTCCTCGCGATGCGACTCACTCCACGTCTCGCGCGTGGAGCGCCGGCCCTGGTGCCGCATCAACCCGTCACCGCGCGAAACTGCGCACGGCCTCCTGCATTCAGCGCCCCAACGTCGCGCACGTCATGCAGTAGCGCGCCTCGGGAATCGCGCGCAGGCGATGTCTCCCCATGGCCCCCCCACACCGCTCGCAGCGGCCGAACTGGCCCCCGGCGATTCGCTGGAGCGCCGCGTCGATGTCGAGCAACTCCTGTCGCTCCGCTTCGGAGAGCAGCGTGCCAGGTTCCGGAACACTCGGCGGGGGTCGGGCCCGTGACCTCAGGCGTTCGCCACGTTGCACCAGGGCGTCCCGCGCCTCACGAGCCAGACTGTCCATGCTTCACTCCCGCCACCCCACGCCGGGCGCATCCGTCGCGTCCACCGCGACCGTCCTTCCCAGCGGAAGAGTGGAGGTCGGGCACTTCAGAAAGCATGCCACGTCACTCCAGAGCCTCCCGCCGTCCCTCACCCGCAAGGCTTGCGCGCCCCTCAAGGACGTCCGCAGCCCTTGCGGAAGTCCGGCCCGCCCGCCTGCCCGGCAGCCCCGCCGCTACTGCTCGAAGGGATAGATGACCTTCCAGTCCTTCTTCATGTCCACCAGGTACCAGCCGCGCCGAGGCGCCTCGTCCAGTCCCCGCGAGAGTTTCCCGATGTGAGCGTTCCGGTCATACGCCCACTCCCGCTCCGCGTCGGTGTGGTGGACGAAGAGCCCGAAGCGCGGCCCCGTGCCCGACGTTGTCCACTCGAGCATCTCGAAGTCCCCATCCGAGTTGCCGAAGGCCGCGAGCGGACGCCGACCGACGACCTGCTGGATGCCCACCGGCTTGCCGGCCTTGTCGTTCATCAAGTCGAGCTCCGGCAACAACAGCAGCGCCGGCGCGCCATCCCGGACCTCGTAGCGAAGCTTCGCCCGACTGCCGATGACCTGCTCGGGGGGAATCCCATACACGCGCTCGGCCCAGGCGCGCATGAAGCCCACGTCGCCGCCCGACACGATGAAGGTCTTGAAGCCATGGGCCCGCAGCAGCGCGAGCAACTCCAGCATCGGCTGATAGACGAGGTCCGTGTAGGGCCGGTTGAACCTCGGGTGTTTCGCCGTGGTAATCCAATCCTTCACGGTGGCGTCGAACGCCTCCGTGGTGACACCCGAGTGCGTCGCCGCCAGCAGCTCCATCAGCCCGCGCTCACCGCTCGCGGCCACCGCCTTGAGGTCGCCTTCGAGCACGCCCTGGAAGGGCTGTTGGTGCCTCCACTCGGGATGCTGGGGCGCGAGCGCCTTCACGCGGTCGATGACGAAGGCCAGCTCCACGGCGAGGGGCTGCTCGGTCCACAGCGTGCCGTCATTGTCGAAGGTCGCGATGCGCGCCTCGGCGGGAACGAAGTCGGGCCCGCCCTCACGGGTGACACGCTCCACGAAGTCGAGCAGCGCCGCCTTCGTGGGCCCCTCGTTCCACGAAGGCAACGGGTCCCCTTGTCCGGAGAGCCCCGAGCCGCCCCGCGCAAGGGTCGAAGGCTCCGGGGCGACGTGCTGCGTGGACTTGCAGCCCACCGAGACAAAGAGGGCACACAACGTCACCGCCAGCCAGGAGCGGGCCAAAGGCTCCCATCGATACCCGCGGCCCGGCGTTCCCCGCAGCGAAGCTCCGTCCATGGCATTCCCCCCAAGAGGCCATGTGCGTCACGAGCGGCCTCACGCCGCAACCTGCGCATCCCCCCATGGGTTTCCATCGTTCCGTCGAGGACCGGAAACACGCGGTGCTTCACGGAGGGGACATGGGTCCCCGCCACCCTAGACTGAGAATGAACGGTCGACACCGTGGGGAAATGTTTCCCTGACAGCTGTCCTCCATCCGCGCATCACCTGCACACAGGGATGAGCCCTGCCTGGCTGGCTCGTCTTCCCAGCGGGGGCACCCACGCCTCGTCATCCTCCCGGACAAGCGTCGGGTCCGGTTCCACACTGGGCATGTGGATTGAACGGGCCGCGCTCCATGCGAATGAAAAAACAGTGGTTGCTGTTATCACTTCTGGTTCCATCACTCGCGACCGCGCATGACCTCGACTGTGAGGTCAGCGTCAACGAGCAGTCTGACCTCGTCATCCGCGAGTACCCCGCCACGCTCACCTTCAGACAGGTGGTGAGGAACATCCATCCCACGCTCCCGTCCACCCTCCAACAGGCGACGGACCCATTGCTGGAGCCCCTGGGTTGGTCCTTCACGCCTCCGCCCCCGGTGACGATTCCCGTCAATGACTCCCTGACGTACGAGTTCACCGTCACCGTGGAGAGCCTGGAGGACTGCGCGCGCATCGGACAAGTGCCTCCGTCGGAATCGGTGGAGTTCACGGACACACTCCAGATTGGCTGGGACCAGGGCATGGCGACGTGCTCCGCGCGAGTCCAGTGCGTGCCTGCCGACACCTTCGTCTGTGATGACACCATCTACGTGTCCTCCAGCGCGGGGACGAACACGGAGTTGATGACCCTGGACCCGGTCACCCTCGCGACGACCCCGGTCTCCAGCACCACCGAGTTCGGCTACGACGCCATGGGGCTCAGCCATGTCGACGGCTATCTGTATGCCATCAGCAATCGCAACCTGTCCGGCGACCCCATTCCCCACGTGGTCCGCGTCGACCGGGCGGGAAACATCGAGGACCTGGGAGGCCTGCCGGAGCTGGCTGGTCAGGAATGGATTGTCGGCACCATCATGGAGGATGGCAGCTATGTCATTGGTTCATTCCTGGGGAGCCACTGGCTGCGCCTGAATACCAGCACCCTCGAAATCCTGGGCCAGGGGACCCTCCCCACCACGACGCCCACCGCCTGGGCCACCAACCCGCTGGACAACAAAATCTACGGCTACCAGAGCTTCCTGGCCCGGATGAGCGTGTTCGACCCCTATACCGGCGTCCTCACCGTTTTTGGTCCCGTCCTGGGCAACGTGGGGATTCAGCCCTGCTCCTGTGCCTTCCAGCAGGATGGGACGTACCTGCTCTACTGCTACACGTCGGACCCGACGCTCGACGCCTTGTTCGAGGTGGACCTGGTCAACGGCGGCGCGACGCTCCTGGGCAGCACCACGTCGCTGGCCGCCGGAGACATGGCGTCCTGCGCGTTCCCTCCCACGGAGGGCGCGACGCCCGCCGTCCGCCCCGCGGGCTATTACATGACTCACGAGGCCGCGCTGGAGCGCTGTCTGGCCCCGGGTCCCGTGAAGCTGGGACTCCTTCCGGCCATCGTGACGAAAGAGGACGCGCTGCGGCTGCTCTGGTCGTCACCCGCCTTCACCCTGGGCGGTGAGCAGCGCTCCGAGGAGCAGGCCACCCGGCACGCCCTGGCCAGACAGACGCTCACCGGGGTCTGCAACCAACGGCTGTTCGGTGGCACGCCAGAGCTTCAGCGCCTGCTGCTCGACGCCTCCACCACGCTCGGCCGCACCCAGACCCTGTCACGTCTCGAACGACACCTCGGCGCAGCCAATGGCCGGGGACTCGATGTCGCGCTGCCCTTCTCCCTTCGGAGCCGCGCGACGCCATCCCATGCGCTGGAGCAGCTCCAGCCCAGGAGCTCTCCATGAAGAAGACCGTTTCCAGAATCCTCCCGTTCGTCATGTTGCTGTGGGGTGTTGGCCTTTCCGCGTGTGGAGACAGCGCCCCGGAACCTCGGCGCTATGAGCTGCGCCTCCAGGGAACCTCGAATCGCTTCTCCACCACCTACCTGACCGCGAACGCCGTGCAGGTGACCCTGGGAGGAGTGCCGCTGCGCACGGAGCTGCTGACGTCCTCACAGCGGATGGACGTGGCCAAAGCCACCCATGCGCACCTGGTGGCGTACTTCTGGCTCATGCCCGAGCAGGCCCGTGGCGCGCTGGAGGCCACCGTGACGCTGGATGACTTCGGCGCCTTCGAGGGCTCCGATGGCTCCGCGGGCTTCGTCGATGCCCGGAGTGCCCCGCTCCGCCTGAAGCTGGAAGGCGCCGCGCTGGAGCGCAATGGCCGGGCCGTCATCCACCTGGACCTGGACAGGTCGCTCGGCGCCGAGCGACAGGGGAGTCGTCCCCTGCTCCCCCATCTGCGGCTGGTGTACTGAAGCCCTCACCCCGTCGGGGCATGGGCCCGGCCCCCGAAAGAGGGCCTGGCCATGGACGGGACGGGAGAGGCGCGGAGCTTGTGCGCGGCAGGCGACGAGGCCGAAGACAGGCATCGACTTTTGGCGCGGGACGGGGCAAGCCAGGACTCCTATGCGCCCGCAACCTTCCGGTCCCCCGCCCGAGCGGGGCCTGTTCTGCAACCGCACCCTCAACCTGCGCGCCATCAAGGCCGTGGGCTACGACATGGACTACACGCTCATCCACTACCGCGTGGAAGCGTGGGAACGCCGCGCGTACGAGCACATCCGAGACAGGCTCGTGGCGCAGGGCTGGCCCGTGGGTGACCTCCAGTTCGACCCGGCGCTCGCCATCCGGGGCCTCATCATCGACACGGAGAAGGGCAACCTGCTCAAGGCCAATCGCTTTGGCTTCGTGAAGAAGGCCCTGCACGGCACGCGCTCCATGGACTTCATCTCCCAGCGCGACGAGTACTCCCACACCGTCATCGACCTGCACGAGCGCCGGTGGGTGTTCCTCAACACGCTCTTCTCGCTGTCGGAGGCGTGTCTCTATTCGCAGCTGGTGGACCGGTTGGACGCGGGGCAGCTGCCGGGGCCCATGGGCTACGCGGACCTCTACGAGCACGTGCGGAAGAATCTGGACGCCACGCACATGCAGGGTCAGCTCAAGGCGGAAATCATCGCCGACCCGGAGCGCTACGTGCTGGATGACCCGGAGACGCCGCTGGCGCTCCTGGACCAGAAGAACGCGGGCAAGAAGCTCCTGCTCATCACCAACAGCGAGTGGGCCTACACCGAGCCCATGATGCACTTCGCCTTCGACAAGCACCTGCCCGCGGGCATGACGTGGCGGCAGCTGTTCGACGTGGTGATTGTGTCCGCGCGCAAGCCGGAGTTCTTCACCACCCGCTCCGCGCTCTTCGAAGTCGTGGAGACCCAGGGCGAGGCGCTCCTGCGTCCGCACTCCGGTCCCTTCAAGCCCGGCACGCCGTACTTCGGCGGCAGCGCGCTGGAGCTGGAGCGCCACCTGGGGGTGAGCGGCGACGAGATTCTCTACGTGGGCGACCACATGTTCGGCGACGTGCACGTGTCCAAGAGCGCGCTGCGCTGGCGCACGGCGCTCATCCTCCGCGAGCTGGAGGACGAGGTGCGCGCCATCGCTGGCTTCCGCGCCACCGAGGTCCGGCTCGCCGAGCGCATGGTGCTCAAGGAGAAGCTGGAGTGGGAGAGCTGCCAGCTGCGGCTGGAACTCCAGCGGCGCCGCGCGGACTACGGGCCCCGGACGGAGGCCCCGCAGGAGACGGAGCTGGTGAGCCGGCTGGGTGAGCTGCGCGAGTCCCTGGAGGCCCTGGACGCGGAGCTGGGCCCCATGGCCCGCGCCGCCACCGAGCTGTCCAATCCCATCTGGGGCCTGCTCACCCGCGCGGGCAACGACAAGAGCCACCTGGCCCGCCAGGTGGAGCGCTACGCGGACATCTACACGTCACGCGTGTCCAACTTCCTGTTCGCCACGCCCTTCGTGTACCTGCGCAGCCCGCGCGGCAGCCTGCCGCACGACCCGAGCCTCCCCGGCGGCACCCCCGTCTTCCCCGCCACCGACAGCGGCGGCGGCATGGCGGACGCCGAGTAGCCAGGCGCGCCCGGGCCTGCCTGCCTGCCCAGGCAGACAACCCAGGTGCGCGGAATCACTGGATTTTCGTTCAGTGCCCCTGAACGAGGGGCGGGCAGGCATTTCCCCTCTGAAAGGCCGTGTCAGACCCCCCAGCTAAGAGTTGGGGGGTGAGCCACTCGAACCAGAACAGCTCTTCAACGCGCGTGCTCGAGCAGCGGAACCTGCTCGGAGGGATGGACCTCAAGCCCGTGCTCGGCCGTGGAGGGCGCAGGCGCGCCCGTAGCTTCCATGTCGCCACGGAGAAACGGGTGGGCTTCGCCGCGGCGCTGGCGCTGGTGGTGGCGCATGGCCGCGAGAAGGCCAAGGAGATTGGCGTCACGTCGCTCAAGCAGTGCCCGCGCTGCGACCACGTGGGCCCCACGGAGCAGGACTTCGGCTACCGCATCATGCGCGGTGAGCGCCGTCCCCAGTCCTGGTGCCGGGGCTGCCGGGGGCTGCACCTGGAGACCGAGGCCAGCGAGTCCACGCAGACGACCAGCGTCTCGCACAGCGAGGAGGGCTGGCTGTTTCCGCCCGAGACGACGACCAGCACCCGCCCGCCCCGGCGTGGCAAGCGCTCGTCGACGTGAAGCAGGCGGTTTGAAGTCTTCCGCCGAGGGCAGCGGGTTCCAGGCTCCGGGTCGACCCCGTGGCCGGGCCCTCTCCCTCGGGGGGACGACGGAGCGGCTGGGCGGCTTCCAAGCACGGAGCACAGCCCCTGCTTCCGTCCCTGGAGGGGGTTGGAAACGCCGTGGCTCCGTCCTTACCTCACCAGGGAAGGAGGGCATCATGGCGGTTCGGACCAAAATGGCGGGAATGAAGAACAAGCGACGGGTGGCCTCGGCGGACGAAGCACAGCCCAACGTCCAGGCCAGCCACGGGCGGAAGACACTCCCCCGGGATGAGGCGGCCGCGCTGCGCCGCACGAAGAACCTGTCGCGAGTGACGCTCGGCCCCGCGGCGGAGTCACATGAGCCCAAGAGCCAGCAGCGGCGGCGCACGTCGCTGAACGGGCGCAAGAAGGCGCCCAGCGAGATGGCCATCAAGCATCGGGGCGGGCCGCGCAATCGCGCGCGCCTGCACGGCGGCTGACACCCCAACCAGGGCCCCTTTCCACGGCCACACCGCCCCGTCCGGAAGCACCGGGCGCGGGCGGTGTCGTCGTTTCAGGGGCGGACTTCAGCTCACGGCGCGCTGGCGGCGCAGGCGGGTGACGAAGGCCTCGAAGGCGACGTAGGACAAGGGCAGCAGCAGGGAGAAGGTGACAGTGAGGCCCGTCAGGTACGGGAAGGCCAGGGGCTCGCGCAGGTGGGCGCCGATGGACGCGAAGAGGCTTCCGGGGTCCGTGAGCACGTGCCAGCTGTTCCACCGCTCCACCCGGCCCAGGTAGATGCCATAGCCGCACAGGAGCGAGGTGACGCCGACGAAGGCCCAGGCGCCAAACCGGCCCCAGCGCTCCTCCAGCCACTGCTTCCATATCTCCAGGGACAAGAGGCCCAGCATCCACCCGGTGGCGGCGAACAGGGCGAGCAGGGCCGCGTCGAACCACAGCGGGACGACGGGCCGCTGGTGCAGGTGGATGAAGTCGGTGAGGAGGTAGGGCGCGTTGGGGAACAGCGCGAGCCAGCCGGCGGCGAGCGGCGCCAGCACCCAGCCGCGTCCGTGGCCCCGCACCATGAGCACCCGAGCGAACAGCGCGAGGGTGTAGGGGGCCCAGGCGAGGAACAGGTTCCACGCGAGGAAGGCGAAGCTGGCGCGCTCGCTCCAGTCGAGGCGGATGGCCAGCAGGCACGCCGCGAGGACGGTGCACAGCACCGCGGGCAGCAGGCCATGGCGACGCGACACGGACAGCAAGGACATGGAAGTGGACATGGCGTGCGGTGACGGGGCCGCACCCCGTGGCCCGGGGACCACGGTGGGACGGCGCCAGGAGTGGATGTTGCCAGGGAGCTCCGACAGCGGAGCCCGTTGCCGTCGACCTTGAGCAATGCGTGGGCCAACGCCCTGTTCAGATGACCCCGTTCACGGAGGTTCGGTTCCCTTCTCGGCGGACGGCCGCGCGCGGGCCCGGTCTTCGAGGGCTCGGTGGCCCTCAAGGGCCGGGCGGCCAGAGCGCGCTCACTCGAGGGTCCTCGGGAAGATAGACGACCCAGATGCGTTCCCCGGGGCGACGCTGGACATCCAGGGCGTGCGGGGACGGCATGTCACCGTGCAGCAGCTCACCATGCACGGTGAAGACATACGCGAGCCGCGCCACGCTGCCCGCCTTCACGGACGGGACGAAGTCTCGCTCCACGCGGGTGAGCTCCGCCGCCGCGGGCAGTCCCCAGCGCAGCGCGCGCAATCGCTGACGCTGCTCACGCCGGAGCGCCCGGGGCCAGGCCGTGCGCCGCAGCACCATCCCGAGCCCACCGAGGATGGCGGCCGGCACGCCCAGGGGCCGCAGGTAGGCCACCGCCACCGGCACCATCAACACGCCCACCGTGAGCAGGAAGGTGCCCAGCGCGTGCCGCGAGCTGCTCGCCGGACGCCACACGGCCTGACGCTGCGCCCGCGTGAGCGCACGCGGCGGCAAGGGCGGCGGCACTCCTCGGGCCGCGCGCAGGACTTCCGTCAAGGAGCCTCCACACTCCGCGCAGCGCTCCTCGGGGCCCACCAGGACGACATGCGCGCACGTCGGACAGACCAGACGCGCATCCACGGACTCCCGCGTCGGCTGGCCGTGTCGTTGCATAGCGCTGAATGGGAGCACCACCCCGTGCTCTCACGCAACCAGGCCAGGGGATGAACCCTCTGCGGAATTCGCAGCCTGGGATGCGGAATCCGCATCGCCACACGCAACCAGCACCCGAGGTCGTCCATGAAAACCACCCTCCTGCTGTCCTTGCTTCTCCTGTCGGCCTGCAGCGGACTCAAGACGGGCTCCACGGCCCCCGCGTCAAAGAGCGACCCCTTCGCCTTCGCCTCCTCCAATTCCAAGCCCACCTGCACCGCGGAATCGGACATGGTCTTCTGCGCCCACCACATCAAGTCCTGCGGACACGTGACCGGCGCCGACTCCTGCGGCAAGACACGCACCACGTTCTGCGGCACATGCCCTCCTCCCATTTCGTCGTGCGCCCGCACCTGCATCCCGCCCAAGACCTGCGGCGGAGCCGGTGTGCCCGGCGCCTGTGGGTAGCTTGAGCCACACCCTGCTCCGGAGGTCGCGACCCGCGCCATGAGCACGGGGCGCGCCTTCGGGGCGTCGTGCGCCACCGCCGAGGCGAGGCTTCGAATCGCGGGAAGAACAACCGTCAGGAAAACCGGCGCCTCAGCGTCACTGTGAACTGAGCGCGCCCGTCCGAAAAGGTCCTACACGCTCATCAATGACGGTTCGAGTCCGTCCACCTCCACTTGTTTATGGGGGTGACGCCGCGGGTGCGGCACCTGATTCGTAATCAGACTCAAACGGCTTGTTCACTCGGGCGCGCTCAAGCCTCCCCTTTCGTGTCATTTCATCCCACGGACGACCCACCGCTTCGATGCGGGCTCGGGCGTCGCCGTGGACCGGGCCTCTGATTCAGCTCCGAGGCACTCCCGACAGCGCCAGCACCCGTGACTCCAGGTCCGGATGACTCGCGAGCGACTGTTCGACCCAGGTCGAGACGAGCTGAGCGACGTCGGCCTTCGCCTCCGGATTCGCCAGCTGCTCCTGCGTGGGCCCGTACCACACGGTGTCAGGCACGACGAGCTCCAGCACGGCCGTGAGATGTCCCAACAGCGCGGCATCCGTGAAGGACAGCGCCTCCTGCTCCGGGCCACGGGCCTTCATCCTGGCACGCAGCGCCTTGCGCAAGCCCAGCAGGAGCCCGTCATGGTGCGTGCCATCGCGTGTGCACTCGCGCACGTTCGCCCACGACCTCACCCCGGAGCCAGGGGCTTCGCCCCACTGAAGCGCGAGCCGTACCCGCGTCGTGCCCGCCTGCCCCTCGAAGCTCCAGGGCGCATGGATGGGACGCGAGGACTCGGAGAACTCGGCGCACAAGTCCGGGAGTCCCCGCTCGCGCCGGTAGCACTCGTCGAGCCCGGACACCGCGTCGCGGAAGCGCCAGGTGAGGCCCGCGTGAAAGGCTGAGAACGACGAAAGCCGATCCCTCAACCACTCCACTGCGAATCGGTGGGGCTGGTCGAAGATGGCGGCATCCGGCATGAACGTGATGTGGAGGCCCGAGTCCGAGGCGGACGGTTTCGCGCCGGGTGCGATGGCGTGCGGCTCGCCCTGGGGAAGCCCCTCCCTGAAACGCTGACGCCAGCGCTGTCCCCCGACCCAGGCGACGACCTCGAGCGACGAGGCGAGCGCGTTGACGAGTCCCAGGTCCACATGGGGCACCGGAAAGATGACGCCTCGGGGCATTCCGGGCGGCCTCACCGCATTCATGTCGAAGTTCACGAACGTGAGCCACCGCCCGACATCCGCGATGGGCGACGTGCCGGAAGCCAGGGGCCATGGCCAGCCATCGAAGGAAATCTCGCAGGAGCCATCCACCCCCAGGGACAGCGAAATCTCCCGCACCCGCCCTTCCCTGCCCGCGATGACTCCCAGCAAGAGGAGGGATTCAGCAAGCCGGGACAGGCCGTATGTCGCCGTGTCGCCGATGTACATTCCCGGCCGCCGGCGGATGGCCTGACGCAATTCCTCTCCGCTGTGGCTCATGTCTGGACAATACCAGACACGGCTCCAGGACTCAGGTGCCCATCGCCCGCGGAGCGCGATTTCCGAGGGCCGAAATCAACGCCGCCGCTTGACTCCCGCCAGCGCCAACACCCCGAAAATCACGAGCCCTGGAGCACTGGAACAGCCTCCCCCGGAGGCCTCGTCCGGTGCCTCGGGCTCGGGGTCGGGAGGCAGGGGTGTGCAGGGTGTGAAACAACGACAGGCGTCGTCTCCCTCCGACTCCAACCGGGCGCAGAGCCCTCCCGCTCCGCACATGGCGTCCTCGGTGCAGGTCGCACCGAAAGAGCCTTCTCGCAGGGCGGGCAGGAGGCAGCGACCCGGCGCTCCCTCCGCCGCGACACAGGTGAGTCCGGAGGGGCACTCGGCGTCTCGCTCGCAGGCTTCACGGCACAGCGCCTCGGACTGAAGCGTGGGCTCCGTCGCCGGTGGAGCGCTCGCGAGAAACGGGCGGATGAAGTCCTCCAGCAACGCATCCACTCGCACGTTGACGGCTTCGGCACGACAGGCCACGTCACCGCTCACGGTCAGCCCGATGAGGACTCCGTCGCCCGCGAGCACGGGACCTCCGCTGTCACCCACGCAGCTCATGCCCGGTGCGGGACCTGCTCGAAAGGCCGCGGGCTCCACGCTCGTCACCTGGAGCGTGCCCTGGCGCCGACGGCCCGACGGCGCATTCGCGTCCTTCGTGTCGCCATACCCCACGGCTCGCACGTGCGTGCCCACGGACATGGACACACCGACAGCGGGAAGAGGCACGGGCGCGACATCGACAGGAGCAGCCAGTCGCAGCAGCGCCGCGTCATAGGCGTGGGTGCTCGGCACATAGCTCGGATGGAGGGTCGCGCGAGAGACACGGATGAAGCGGCCCGAGACCTCCGGCGTCGGCGACAACACCGTCCCGAAGAACACCTCGTGCGCCCCCTCCGCACCGAACAGGTCCAGACAGTGCGCCGCTGTCAGCACCACGTCCGGCGCGATGAGCACTCCAGAGCAGAGCAGCAACGGTGACTCTCCGCCGCACCGTGTCCGGCGAGCGAGCAGTGCCACGGTGGCGACGTCGTCGGGCGCGTCCGTGCCCTGGACGATGCGACGCGACACCTGGCCTGGAGGAACATCTCGCACCTCGGGCGCTTCCGAAACGGGCGCACACGCGACCAATCCCACCAGCACCAGCAACACCATGCGAGCAGGAGGACGGCCGCGACACGAGGAGAGGTGCGTCATGCTGAAACCAGGAGTCATGGCACGCCTCGATGTCGTCGTTCGACAGCGTTGGCTCGGTGGATGTGGCAATCGAGCATCAAGCGGTGCACGGTGCCCTCTCCGGCGAAGCCCAGCCCCGAGGACCCCCGATGCCCTTGTCGATTCGACCCGAGACTCCCGCCGACAGCGCCACCATCGAGCGCCTCACCACCGCCGCGTTCCTGGACGCCCCGCACACGAGCCACACCGAGCAATTCATCGTCAACGCGCTCCGACGGGCCGGAATGCTGTCCGTGTCCCTGGTCGCGGAGGACGACGGTGTCATCGTCGGTCATGTCGCCCTTTCACCCGTTCGCCTCTCGTCCGGAGAGGAGGGCTGGTACGGCCTGGGGCCCATCTCCGTGCTGCCCGAGCGCCACGGCCAGGGCATCGGCGCCCGGCTCATGACGTCCGCGCTGGCTGAACTGCGCGCCCTCGGCGCCTCGGGTTGCGTGCTGCTCGGCGACCCGGCCTTCTACCAGCGCTTCGGCTTCCTGCCTCGACCGGGCCTGGTGCTGCCCGACGTGCCCGCCGAATACTTCCAGGCGGTCTCCTTCACCGGCCATTGGCCCGTCGCGCAGGTGACCTACCACGACGCGTTCAACGCGACGGAGTGAGCGACGGCCCTCACGGAGCTGGGCGTCCTTCCCGAGCGGCCTCCGCCGCCGCCGCTTCGGTCAGCGTGCGGAGTTCCTCGCGCAGTCCCACCAGTCGACCATGGTGACGCTTGAGCAGGGTCTCGAGCTGGTGAACGCGCCCCGAGTCTCCCCGAGCCTCCGCCAGCTCCCGCTCGTGCTCCAGCCGCTCCACATCACGCCCCAGCAGCGCGGTGATGTGCGTCGTCTTCTCCAGCTTCCACTGCGCTGTCTGGGGCAGCTCCGGCTGAAGCTCGTCATTCGTCTGCGGCGGAGGATTCGCCACCTCCGGCTCCGGCGCCACATCCCCGGGCCGCAGCGCCACCACGGTGGCGTCACGTGGAGCCGCCTGGGGCTCCGGAGGGGACTCGGGACGGGGCACCGCCGCCGCCACGGTGGGAGGCGGCGCGGGCGATGACGGAGGCGGCGCGGAGGCAGCCTCCTCCATCACCTCGGGAGCCTCGGAAGGGGACGAGCGCCACAGCAGGCCCAGCGACACGGCCACGCCCAGCGCCACTGCCGCCATCAGCATCAGTCGGTATCGAGTCTTCATCGCTCGCCCTCTTCAGAAACGCACGCGCCAGCCGCTGGCCTGACGCTCCACGCGCAACAACCACGGCTCCTTGCCCACCTCGCCGTCACGCGCGATTCGCGCCCGCACCAGCACCGCGTCCGAATCCCGTCCGTCCAGCTTGGACTCGACGATACCGACAAGCGACAGGCCGTGCTCGTGCATCTCGCGCACGGCCTCCTCGCATGGACGCATGCTTCCCCCCGTGGCGAGCAGCGGCCCCAGCACCGCGCAGTCCTCCGAGGGAAGCGCCTCGAAGAAGCGCCGCACCGTCTCCTCCGCGGCCTCCGTCTTCGAGGCCGTGGACGAACACGCGAGCAGGGCCCACACGGCCCCGCTCACCCACACGCCCCTGCTGCCACGACGGATGCGCATGTCTCAGTAGCAGTTGGAGGCGAACAGCTCGTCGTCCGTGGCGGACACGAACTGGTCATCACACCAAGCGCTCGCCAGGACGTGGCCGTTGCGCACGCAGCCGTCGTGGTTCGTCGCATCCAGCGTGTACTGGGTGTCACCCCCACAGCCACCGCCGCAGCGGCCGAAGCAGTTGCCCATCACCTTCGGGCGGGACCAGTGGTCCGGCTCGCCGCACAGCCAGGAGCTGCCGCTCAGGTAGAACTCATCCCCGCCGCACGACGTGTGGTCACCGAGCTGGGCAATCTGCTGGTTGCCCGCGTAGCTGAAGCCACCCTTGTTGCAGTCGTGCTTCGCATACGAGTACCAGTTGTAGACGCCGCCGCAACTGCCGGTGTTCTTGCCATTGCAGCGCGCATAGCTGCACAGCATGGTGTAGCCGCGGCCCTGCTCGCCCATCACCGTGCGCTGAAGCTCCACGGTGGACGGATGCTGCGCCCACAGGCCCACCGCGCGCCGCAGATACATCGCCTCCGGAGCCGCCGCGTCACCCGTGGGCAGCTGGGCGCTCAGCGCGTCGTAGAACGCCGACAACAGCTCGCGGTCCGCGTCCGTCAACTGCGTGTCCGCCGCGCCCTCGTCCGCGAAGCCATCCATCGTCGACACACCACTGGCCGGGTCCAGCAGACCCGCGAGCGTCATTCCTCTCAGCCGCACCTCCAGCCGGTAGACACCGGGCTCCACCTCTCGCGCGGAGAAGGCAACCTCGCCTCCGTCCCGAGCGAAGGTGCCACGCGTGTCGCCCGTCTCCGCGGACAGCGTCAGCCCCTCCTGCCGAGACTGAACCGTCTCACCGCCGCCAGAACCACCACAGGCCCACAGCATCAACGTCGCGACCGCACAGAGCGCCTTGCGCATACCGTTGCATTCCCTCCGGCCAGGGGACTTGGCCCCGAAAGACAAGCGGTGGTACCGGGCGCTCCTCGCTCACTCAAGGCCGGGTGCGTCACGGCTCATCCATCCCCGCGTGAAACACCTGGATGTCTCACGGGTGCAGAGGGACCCGGCCCAGACTTCAGCGTGAGACAGGCACACGGAAGACTGGCAGCGCACCCGCGACGCGCTCCAGGTCCACACCCCCTTCCGGAAGGGACTCCCGGGTGCCGATGACGAGCAATCCTCCTGGCGCGAGCCGAGCCACGAGCCCCGCGAGCACCTCGCGCTGGAGCGACGGCGCGAAGTACGTGAAGGCGACGTTGCGACACAACACGAGCTGGAACGGCCCCTCCTGCATGCGGGCTCGCAAGTCTTCATGGAGGAAAATGAGACCGTCACGGTACTCGGGGGTGAGACATGGCTCGGTGTCGGAGCCAGGAAAGGCTTCGGTCCGCCAGTCGGCCGGAAGCTCGCGCAAGGTGCCGCGCGGATAGCAGCCCTTTCGGGCCCGGGCGAGCAGGGCTCCATCGGCCTCCGTGGCGACCAGCTCCAACCGCGCCCGCGGAAAGCGCGGCAGGAGGCCCCGCCGGAAGAGAATGCTCACGGTGTAGGGCTCCTCGCCGGAGGCACAGCCCGCGCTCCAGACTCGCAACACGGGGGACGACTGGAGGAGCGCGGGGAGCAGTTCGTCCCGCAGCGCATCGAAGACGCGCGCGTCGCGGTAGAAGCGGGAGATGGTGACGCGACAGAGCGCGTCCAGCACGGCCCACTCCTCCGGGTCCGAATCCAGCCGTTCGCGATACGCGGCGAGGTGCGGGAGCCCCAGCGCATGGAGCCTTCGGCCCAGGCGCTTGCAGACCTGCCCGCGCACCCGGTGGAACCCCTCCAGCCGCAATCGCAGCCGGGGCGCGGCCCACCGCAGCAGCTCCGTGCAGTCGTCGTCCTTCACCGCGCGCTCCCGCTCATGTGTCCACTCTCCAACCCCGTCAACGTCACCACCACCGTATGCCTCCTGCCCGCGCTGGCGAGCCCACCCGGAGAATGTCAGGCACGCCGGGGGACGGGCGAGCGAAGCAGGCCGGGATGTGGCATGACGCTCCGGCGTTTGCGTTGGAACCTGGAGGAATCTGCCCTTGAAGAGACTCACTGCGCTCACCCTGTCGGCGGCCCTGGCGGCGGTCGGCTGTACGCATGGCACCGCGGCCACCGAGCCGACCACCCCTCCCGAGCAGGCCGCCGCGCCCGCCGCGCCCGTTCAGGAGGCCGCGCCCGCCCCTCAGCCGCTTCCTCCGCCTCGCACGGCCGACGTGCTCTCCGGCACCGCGGAGGCGTTCAGCGCCGCGTGCACCGCCGACATCGAGCGGGCCCAGGGCCAGATCACGGCGCTGAAGAAGCTGGACGCGCGCAAGGACGGCAAGGCGGTCCTCGCGGCGTATGACGAGGCGACGGGTTCGCTCGTCTCCGCGGCCAACCGCTCCAGCCTCGCCCGCGAGGTCCACCCGCTGCCGGCCTTCCGCGACTCCGCCCGCGAGTGCGAGCAGCGCGTGGACACCACCAACGTGGATATCTCGCAGGACCGCGGCGTCTATGACGCCCTGTCCGCCGTGGACCTGTCGCAGGCGGACGGGCCGACGAAGTACTGGATGGAGCGCACGCTGCTGGACTTCCGTCGCGCCGGCGTGGACCGCGACGACGCCACGCGCGCCAGGGTGAAGTCGCTGAACGAGGAGTTGCTCAAGCTGGGCCAGCAGTTCGGCAAGAACATCGCCGAGGGCGTGCGCCAGGTGTCCCTCACGCCGAAGGAGCTCAACGGGCTGCCCGAGGACTACGTGAAGACGCACCCGGTGGGGAAGGACGGCAAGGTGGTCATCACCACCAACTACCCGGACTACTTCCCCTTCATGACGTACGCGAAGGACGGCAAGGCGCGCGAGAAGCTGTGGCGCACCTACCGTCAGCGCGCGTTCCCCGGCAACCAGGAGGTCCTGTCGCAGCTCATCGCCAAGCGCTACGAGCTGGCCACGCTGCTGGGCTATCCGAGCTGGGCCGCGTACACCACCGAGACGAAGATGACGCGCACGCAGCAGGCGGCGTCGGACTTCATCGACCGGCTGGCGGCGGCCACCCAGGCGCGCGCGAAGCAGGAGTTCGCGGACCTCCTCGCCCGCAAGAAGAAGGACGTCCCGGGCGCGAAGACGCTCGAGCCGTGGGACCAGGACTACTACGAGGACCGGCTGCGCGCGGAGCGCTTCGGGTTCGACTCGCAAGAGGTGCGGCCCTATCTGGAGTATGGCCGGGTGAAGGCGGGGGTGATGGACATCACCTCGCGCATCTGGGGGATTACGTACCGCCGCGCCGACGACGCGAAGGTGTGGCACCCGGAGGTGGAGGCCTATGACGTGCTCGAGGGGAGCACGCTCCTGGGCCGCATCTACCTGGACATGCATCCGCGCGACGACAAGTACAAGCACGCGGCGCAGTTCGACCTGGCGTCGGGTCAGGCCGGCAAGCGGCTGCCGGAGGGCACCCTGGTGTGCAACTTCGCGCGGCCGGGCGAGCTGATGACGCACGACGAGGTGGAGACGTTCTTCCACGAGTTCGGCCACCTGCTGCACGCGGTGTTCTCCGGCAAGCAACAGTGGAGTGGCATCACCGGCATCCGCACGGAGTGGGACTTCGTGGAGACGCCGTCGATGCTGCTCCAGCAGTGGGCGGGCAATCCCCAGGTGCTGAAGGAGTTCGCGAAGCACCACCAGACGGGGGCGGCGATTCCCGCGGAGATGGTGGAGAAGCTGAACGCGTCGAAGGAGTTCGGCAAGGGCCTGTGGGCGCGGCGGCAGTTGTTCCTGTCGGCGGTGAGCCTGGATTACTACTCGCGCAAGCCGGGCTTCGACACGACGACGGCGCTGGTGGAGCAGCAGACGAAGCTCAGCCCGTTCAAGCACGAGCACCGTCCGGGCACGCACTTCGAGCTCGCCTTCGGGCATCTGGATGGGTACTCGGCGGCGTACTACACGTACCTGTGGTCCTCGGTCATCGCGAAGGATCTGGAGACGGAGTTCCAGAAGAACGGGTACCTGGACCGTGAGACGGCGATGAAGTACCGCCGCACCGTGCTGGAGCCCGGTGGCTCCAAGCCCGCCGCGGAGCTGGTGAAGGACTTCCTCGGCCGCGACTACGGCTTCGAGGCGTACCGCGCCTACGTGGACGCGGCGAAGTAGCCACACGAGATGTTCTTGGGGAGCCCGTGTGTCACGGGCTCCCCTCGTGGTCTTCCTTCGCGAGCGCGGCTTCGACTTCCGCTCCCAGCGGGTAGATGACCAGGTGCCGCGAGGGCTCGCTGCCGTGGCTCACCGCTTCCAGCGGATAGCGGCTCACCAGGCGATGCTGGAGCTTGCGCACCCGGGACTGGCGCGGCGACAAGGCCACCGAGATGCCTTCGCCCAAGGCCCGCTTCACCGCGTGCTCGGCCTCCGCGATGGCGTCTCGGACTTCTTCCTCGTCCACGCCCTCCAGCACGTTGAAGAAGCCCTTCAGCGCCCGACGCAGCTCCGTCGAGCTGGCGCGCTTCACCGCCTCCACCCGCGCGCCCGTCTTCGCCACCACCCGTCGCATCCTCGGGTCGTTCGCGCGTGAGCGCAGGGTCACCACCAGGTCCGCGGACTCCAGTCGGCTTACCAACCGGACCTCCACCGGCAGCTCGCGCAGCACCCGGAGCAGCAGGTCTCGATTCACGCCGTGCGGATAGAGGCGCGTGAGCCCCTTGGGCTCCTCGGCGGGCCATGCGCCAGGGGAGTCATCGGCACGGCGCGGAGCGAAGCGCGTGGGCCGTGACGCGGAAGGCATCGAGGCGCCCATCGTGCTCCGAGAGTCCGGCGAGCCGATGCCCAGCGCAGTGACGCCAGCTCGCGTGTGACGCTCGGCATCCGCTTCCGTGAGCGGCATGGGGGGCGCGACGGATTGCTCCGTCCCGGCATGAGCGCCCGTCACTTCCTCATCATCCAGCGAGGCTTCGTCGTCCTCACCCACCAGGTGCTCGCTTCGGCGTGTATCATCCGCGTGCGAACTCTCCTCCGTGCCAGCGGACTGAGTGACGCCCGTCTCCAAGATGCGTCCTGTCCTTGGCTCGCGGCGCGCGCCTCCCTCGCCAGCGGGCTGCGTGACGTCCGTCTCCGAGGGCTGACCGCGCAGCGCGCCTCCCTCGCCAGCGGGCTGCGTGACTCCCATCTCCGAGGGCAACCCCATCCTCGACGCGCGCAGCGCGCCTCCCTCACCAGCAGGCCTCGTGACGCCCATCGGTACAGCACGCGCCGCGGCCCGCTCCACTCCCGAGCCCGTCCCCGCCGGACGTCTCACCATCGGGCCTCGCCCCAACTCCACCGGAGGCAACGCCTTCGCCGGCTCCACCTCCACGCGCCCCGTCACCGCGTCCTGCCTTCGCCGCTCGCCACCCACGTCCTTGCCTGCCAGCAACCGGTCCACCGCATCCGCGGTGTCCGCGTGCACGCGCACCTCGTCGCGGCTCACCATCTCCACCACGATGTCGAACGTGGGCGGCGCCTTGCGCTCACTCACCGTCTTCTGCGTGCGCCGACGCCGTGCCTCATCGTCGCTCAGCGTCACCGTGTGCACCCCGCCCACGAGGTCCGACAGCGTGGGGTTCAGCACCAGGTTCTCCAGCGTGTTGCCATGCGCCGTCGCCACCAACTGCACGCCCCGCTCCGCGATGGTCCTCGCCGCCGACGCCTCCGCCGAGGTCCCAATCTCATCCACGATGATGGCCTCGGGCATGTGGTTCTCCACCGCCTCGATCATCACGTCGTGCTGCCGGTCCGGCCGCGACACCTGCATCCGCCGCGCTCCACCAATGCCCGGATGCGGCACGTCCCCGTCCCCGCCAATCTCGTTCGACGTGTCCACCACCATCACCCGCTTGCCCAGGTCATCGGCGAGCACGCGCGCCACCTCGCGCAGCTTCGTCGTCTTCCCCACCCCGGGCCGCCCCAGGAGCAACAGGTTGCGCCCCGAGCCGATGAGGTCCTTCAACATGTCGATGGTGCCGTAGAC
>NZ_JABUMQ010000162.1:0-24238 GCF_013336645.1 Myxococcus sp. CA039A
GGAGGGGCCTAGTCCCAGGGGAACATGGGCTCCAGGGTGCCCTTCGAGGTCCACTTCGCCGGAATCTTGGCTGTCAGGACGAGTCCCACCTCACGGCCGTGCCGGGTGCGTCCGGGCAGGCCGGGGCCGGCGGCGCCTGGCTCGGAGAGGGGGATGCCGAAGCGCACGCCCACCGAGCCGAAGACGAACGTCACGAAGGGCGCGATGTGCAGGCCGGTGGTGGGCAGGTGCTCGCGGGTGCCCGTCTCGTGCATCACCCCGAGCTCGACGCCACCGAAGACCAGGGTGCCCTGGATGCCCGCGCCGAGGCGGGCGTGGCCCTCCGTCATCCACTGGGCCTGGCCGAAGACGCCCAGGGCGGTGATGCCGTCCAGGACGTTGAAGGTGGTCTCCACGCCCAGGCCCAGCTGGGGCTTGCTCGAAAGCGGTGTCGCGCTGAGCAGCGGGCCAATGGTGAACCAGCGCTCGTTGTTGGGGAGGTAGGGATCGGCCCGCGCGGACAAGGGGGCCCCGAGAAACACCAGGACGAGAAGGGAGAGGCGCGTGGACATGGACTCGCGGGATTGCAACCGGTGTACCTCGCGCTCACCGCCTGCGGACCGTGGGAGGGAGGCGTGCAACGGATTGCACAGCGCGCAGCGGGTGGCGCGGGTGAGCAGCGGGTCGTGGTGCGCGCGGCCCTTGTGCGTTCGAGGCGCAGCTCAGGTGGCGGAGCGTGGGGCGCGGACCAGGAGCCTCCGCGCGGTGCGCAGCAGCAGGTCCTTGTAGCGTGGCTGTGCATAGCCGCGCTCGAGGGTCAGGTGTTCCCAGTTCCGTACCGACAGCAGCGTCCAGAGCAGGTCGGTGGCCTCGCCCGGTGTGAAGTCGGGTGAGAGGGTGCCATCGGCGCGGAGCGCGGCGACGGCGGCGGCGCAGCCTTCGCGCATGTCCTCCATGCGCTTGCGCCACGCCGCGGCGGCCTCTTCGTCGGTGTCGCTCATGGCCATCAGCGCCTTGGCCACGCCTCGAATCTCCGGGATGTAGTCGGCCCAGGCTCCGACATAGGCGTCCAGGCGCTCGACGCCGCTTCGGGCGGTGCGGCTGGGGACAAGGCGCGCCCGCACGTCTTTGAGTTCGTCCAGATAGAGCGTGGTGGCGATCAGCAGGGCCGCCCGCGTGCCGAAATGCAGATAGACGGCCTGCCGGCTGAGCCCGGCCTTCCGAGCGATGTCACTCATCCGGACCGCCTGGCCCTGGCCGGTCTCCAACAGGTGCAGCGCGGCCGCGAGGATGCGGGTCCGCGTCTCGGGTGATTCACTTGACATGATGTAAAGTCGCGAATAATCACTGTCGAGTCAATTGACACGGTGTCAAGCGAGGACGGCGATGCGGAACAGAGTGACGAAGACGGTGCTCCTGGTCGCGGGCGTCAGTGGGAGTCTGATTGGCACGCCGCTGTTGTTCATCCCCAAGGTCTTCCATGGCTGGAGTGGCATCGACCTTGGCGGCCAGGTCAGCCTGCTGAGCGAGGTGCGTGCTCCGGGCGGGGCGTTGCTGGCCTGCGGACTGTTGATCATGGCCGGGGCGCTCTGGCCTCGAATGACCTTCACCTCGCTGGTGGTGTCGACGACGCTCTACTTGTCCTATGGCGTGTCGCGAGTCCTGAGCCTGGTGTTGGATGGCGCGCCCGCGCCCGAGCTGGTGGCGGCGATGGTCGCCGAGCTGTTGATTGGCACTCTTTGCGCGGCGCTGCTGCTGGGCCGCGAGCGCGCGAACCCGCGCCCCCTGACGCCTCCGGAAGCGGTTCCGAGCGTCTAGGAAGAATGGGCGCCCTGGGGGAGCCTGCCGTCGCGAATCGGATGCTCTTGGCGGGTGCAATGGTTTGCATCGCGCGCGCAGCGGGTCGTTGTCGCCCAAGGGGTGGGGTGGACTCCGTTGTCCGCCTTGAGTGCTACGCTTCATCGCCGTTGCCCCCGTGTACTTGTTTGTGTCCGGAGCCCGGGGCCTCTGCGGGGAGCGTGTCGGATGAGGCTGCCTTGCGCTGTCGTGTTGTTGCTCGTGTCGCTGTTGACGGGGTGTGTCACGACGCGTGGTGTGCGCTTGGAGACGGGGAGCGGCGAGGTCATCGCATTCACTCCACGCGCCGCTGACTCCGCGCCTGTCGCGTTGGACGAAGACGAGTTCATGCGGGCCATGGGTCTTGAGGGGCGAGGAGTTCGTCTTCCCGTGAAGGCCCAGGAGGCGGCGCGCCGCCTTTTCGAGATGGGTGCGCGAGGAGGTGAGTACCGATTCGATGCGCGCACCCGTCGCGTGACGCCGCTGGAGTCGGGTGCGCACCTGGAGGTGGAGGCCACCGAGCCGGAGCGGGCCATGACGCGCGCCTATCTGGAGTGGTGCGAGCGGACAGGGAGGCGTGGCGACTGTCTCCAGGTGTTGGTGGATGGCACGCGGCTGGAAGGGGATGGCCGCTACGCGCTGGCCATGGCGCTCGCGCATGGGGCGGTGCTCGAAGAGATGTTGGAGGCGTTCCAGGACATGGCCGACCCGAGCGCGATGGTGGCGGCGGCGATGTGGACGGGGACGATGTACCTGATTCTCTGGACGGTGCCGGAGCCAGCGAGCAAGGGGCTGGCGGCGGTGATGACGGCGACGCTGATTGCCTACCTGGGCGTTGACACGTTCTGGAGTCTGACGACGGGCTTCGCGCGGTTGATGGAGGAGGCGGACCGGGCTCGGACGTTCGATGAGCTGCGGGTGGTTGGCGAGCGGTACGGCAAGGTGATGGGCCGGAATGCGGCGCGAGCCTTCGCGCTGCTCGCGACGGTGGCCATCGGGAACACAGCGGCGGGCTTCGCGGGGAAGGTGCCGATGCTGCCCGGCTCGGCGCAAGCGTCCGTGCAGGCTGCATCCCAGGCGGGAGTCGTCCTGTCGGCCGTGGGGGAAGTGCGGGCCGTGGCGGTGGTGGGCGAGGTCGTCACCCTGGCGGTTGCCGCCGACGCGGTGTCCGCGACGGCGCAGGGGCTGGGTGGAGCGGCCGTGGGCCCGGTGGATGCGAAGGGGCACGACCACCACATCGCCACGGACAAGTGGTGGGAGGCGACCTACAACGACGGGCCCTGGTCGCCCAAGTTTCAAGAAGTCTTCGACCAGGCGGGGATGTCGCTGAACGACCCCGCCAACATCGTGCGGGTCGCTGGGCACAAGGGCCCTCATCCCGAGGAATACCACCAACGGATTCTTGACCGGCTCCAGGGTGCGATGCGGGGGTGCGGAACGATGCTGCGATGCCGCGATGCCCTGACCGAGGAGCTCAAGAGGCTGGCACGGCAGATCGGCACACCAGGTACTCGCTTGAACGCGCTGGTGACTCGGCGAGAATGACGCAAGGTTCATCACGATGCCCAAGAGATACTTCCGGTTGACCGACGACGTTGCCGTGCCAGGGCGCTGGCATCTCCGGAGTCCCACCGATTCGAGCGGGCAGGAAGTGGACCCCTGGCGCTTCACGAATGGGACACCCATTCCCGAGCCGGGCCGTCTGCAGCTCCCCGTGGCGCGCGCTGGGAAGGCGCTCGACTTCACCTTGACGGGCCTTGCCATCCCCGTGGTTCACATCCGGGTCGCTTCTGTCTTCCTGGAGCTGGCTCCATCGGCTGTCCAGGTCTTCCCGGTGGAGATAGAGGGGCAGCCCGACCAGTACTGCATCCTGGTCGCAACCCAGACGATACAGTGCATCGACGACAAGGCATCCCGGGAGGTGGAGCTCTGGCTCCCGGAAGATGGACGACCTGAGAAGACCGGGGAGTATCGCGACGTGGATGGGCTGCGAATCAACATCGCGAAAGTCGACGACGCCCATGTGTTTCGTACCTGGGGATGGACCGTTGCGCTCATCGTTTCCGACACCATCAAGGAGGCACTGGAGCGCGGCGGAGCCACCGGAGTGTCGTTCACGGAAGTTTAAGGGCGGCCCCCCCTCGGCTGGCAGCAGACAGGGGCGGAACATCCCAGCGAGTGCTCCACTCCTCGCTCCGCGCGCGTTCGCGGAAGTGAGTGTCCTCGGGCTGTCTGCGTCACATCGCCAGCGTCGAACCTCTCTCCGGTGCCATGACAGACCATGCACCCGAGTCGAAGGCGACGGAAGGCGTCAGCCCTCCAGTCCCTGGCTTCTTGCAGCGCAAGCTCCACGACTTCGAGAAGCGGATTCAGCGCTGGGAGTCGCCGCGACACATCCTCGACGGTCTGTCCCCCGGGCCAGGAGCCATCCTGCTCAACGGCAATGACTATCTCTCCCTCTCGAAACACCCCCGGCTCGCCCACGCGGCGATGGATGCCGTCTCCCGGGAAGGGTTGGGCGTGATGATGTCGGGTGTGTTCCAGCGCGGAGAGCATCCTCGGCATACCTTGGAGCAGCGGCTCGCCGCGTTGCTTCGCGCGGAGTCAGGCATCCTGTGTCAGTCCGGTTACTGTGCGAATGTGGGCCTGCTGGAGTGTCTGGCGGACGAGCAGGTGCCTGTCTACATCGACCGGATGGCGCACGTGTCTCTCTGGAGAGGAATCCGGAGCACTGGCGCCACTGCCGTGCCCTTTCGTCACAATGACGTCGATGACCTGCGGCGGCGCATCGCGCGCTTGGGTCCCGGTGTCATCGCGGTGGACTCGGTCTACAGCACGAACGGTTCCGTCTGCCCGCTCGCGGATGTGGCGGAGCTCGCCTCGCGGCATGGCTGCGTGTTGCTGGTGGATGAATCCCACTCCCTGGGAACGCACGGGCCCCGTGGCGCGGGGATGGTGGTGGGGCAGGGGCTGCTGGAGCACGTCCACTTCCGGACCGCGAGCCTGTCCAAGGCCTTCGTCGGACGTGCCGGCTTCGTCGCCTGCATGCGCGGCTTCGAGCGCTACTTCGAGATGACCTCGGGCCCCGCCGTCTTCAGCTCCGCCGTACTGCCACACGACATCGCGGCGTTGCTGGCGGCGCTGGACCTCATCCGCGACGCGGACGCACGTCGTCAACGGCTGCACGCGAATGCCGCGTCCCTGCGCGGGCGTCTGGAAGAACTGGGCTACGACCTGGACGGCGGCACGGCGCAGATTCTCGCCCTGCAATCCGGTCTGGAGTCTCGAACACTGCGCCTCAAGGACGCGCTGGAAGCGCGGGGCATCTTCGGCTCGGTGTTCTGCGACCCGGCCACGCCCGTGAGGCACTCGCTCGTGCGCCTCTCCGTTCACAGCGAGCTGAGCCAGGACGACCTCGACCACGTCGTCGACGCGTGCCGGGAAATCCGGGACGAAGTGGGCCTGTCGAGCTGGGCCTCCACCCGGCGCCACGCGGACGTCTCGTCAGCGGCGCTCCCAGCGTAGTCAGGGAATGGGTCGGTCCAGGACGGCCTGGTCAAACCACACGTCATCCACCTCGCCATCGGTCAGGAAGCGCCACCCGGGTGGAAGGGCCAGGTAGGGCAACACCAGAGGACACCACTCCTCCAGGTGCTCGACGTGCAGCGCCTGGAAGTAGTCCACATCGGTACTGAGCTCCCCTTCTCCCGCCCAGAAGAACCAGCCGACACCGCCCGGCTGGGTGCTGTACCGCACGCCGTATATCGGCATGGCCCCGGACCGCAGGTTTCGTGCGATGGCCACTCGCGTGCCGGCTGGGATGGGCGAGAACTCAGCCCCTGCTCGATGACAGATGCTCTGCTGTGCTTCGTTCAGCGTCATGGGCGGACGGCGTCGTGAACCTGCGTGATACCCGCACTCATAGGTTCCGACGCGTCGCCGCGCAAGCAAGGGAGCAGGGGACGAACGACGCTCAGAACGCCTCGCCGATGTTCAGATAGAAGCTCGGCTCCGAGCCATACGCCACATCGAGCCGGATGTTCACCGGGACATCCGAGAGCGGTGCGAAGCGCAGGCCCACGCCGCCCGCGGGCTTGATGTCCCCCGTGTCCAGGTCTTTCAGGCTCCGCGACACCGTCGCCGCCGATGCGAAGGCCACGCCTCCCAGTCTCCAGAACAGCGGCGCCCGGTACTCCACCTGTGCCCCCAGATGCTGGCGCTCGCGGAACCGCCCCTCCAGATAACCCCGGCTCAGCTCCATGCCGCCCAGCCTCCCCGTGTCATAGAAGGGCGGCTCGCCATCTCTCAGCTCCACCAACCCTTGAAACGCGAGCACGTGCCGCTGTCCCCACGGCAGTGACACATAGCGCCGGGCATCCAGGCGCAAGAGTCCGAACGTGTAATCAGAACCCCATGCCCCGCTCGCCCGGCGCAGGTTCAGCCGTCCCAGGAAGCCCGTGGTGGGATTCAGCGTGTTGTCCCGCGAGTCATACAGGCCAGTGAGCCCCAACTGGAGCGTGTCTCCGCCCTCGGCGCCCGGCATGTTCCGGACCGCGCCGTCCTCGGCCCGCTTCGTGATTCGCACGTGCTGCGCGCGCAGCGTGGGCCCGACATACAGCCGGGGAGCGATTCGCCACTTCGGACTCAGCTCCAGTTCGAAGAAGACGGGCGTGAAGTCCTCCTCGTCGGCGACCCGCGTGTTCGCCCCCATGCCGTAGAACCGGTCCGGAAAGCGCGCCGCGCTGAGCGTCGCCGTCAGGTTGAGCCGGTCCTCCAGGAAGTACACATCCGGTTGGAGCAGCACGGTGAACTGTCCCCGCACGCTCGCCGCCGCGGCCAGGAGTACCTGGGACTCCCTGCGGCCACTGCCCTCCGGAGGTTGGTACACGAGCGAGCCCGCGCCCCCGAGCAGGAAGCTCGTCTCCGGTTGATACGCGGGCAGGACGAAGGGGACGACGCTGAACTTCCCGCGCCCATCCAGGGGCGCCTGGGGCGGAGTCTCCGGTACGACCTCGGGCGTGGAGGCGAGCAGGACGCCGAGCACTGTCACGAGTGAGAACGGTGTCATGGGATGCTCACACGTTCTCGTCGAGCCAGTCGAACATCCGCTCTTCCGCGAGCGCGGTGGAGGCCGCCTGACAGTGCAGGGGCGCGGCGTCGGCCTGGGTGAAGTTCATCAAGTGCTTGGGTCCGCGAAGCGCGTCGTACAGCTTGCGCGACTGCCCCGGCGACACGTCCTCCGCCTCGCCCTCCATGATGAGCACCGGGCAGCGGATGCGCTCGACGATGGCCTCGTTGGTGAACTCCTCCAGCTTGCGGAACAGCTCCGACGGCGTCTTCGCCCCATGCTTCCAGAAGACGTCCTTCAACCAGTAGCTCGCCGTGGGCCAGCGTGAAGCGAGCCCGAGAATCGCCTCGTCGAACGCCTCCGGGTGCGACTTCAACAACGCCAGCGACCCGGGCAGGAAGCGATTGAAGTGCGCGGCATGCGACTCCCACCAGCTCAGCACTCCGGGGTTCGCGATACACAGGGCCAGCCGAGGCTCGAACGCCGCCGCCCGGGGCGCCAGCGCTCCACCAAACGACAAACCCATCAGGAGGATGCGGCGCGGGTCCACGCCGCTGATGCGCTCGGCCGCGTCCACCACGGGGCTCACCGCCTTCTCCCAGTCCGGCCGGAAGCTCAGGCCCTTCTCGCGCAGCGCGCGCCCTTGCCCCGGCCCATGGAACATCAGCACATGGTAGCCCCGCTTTCGCGCCCCCTCCCAGACCCACTTCGTCTCCTCCGGCCACGCATGCAGGCCCTGGTGCAGCAGCAGGACAGGCGCGCTGGGCTTCGCGTGAGGCGAGCGGACGAAGTACGCCGGAAGGCTCGTGCCCTCGTAGGGAATCTCGAGCGGCTGGATGTCGAAGTCGAGCAACGCGTTGGACTTCTCGAACGTGGCCGCCGAGGTCCGCGTGACTTCGAGCAGCCTCGGGTCCGCCGTGTCCGTGTAGTGCATCGTCGCCGCGCGGTAGTAGTTCGCCGCCCGCGCATACGCCTGTCCCGCGCTCAGCCGGTGACCCTTGGACTCCGCGGTGGTGGCGAGCCCATGCACCCGCGTCGCCGTCTGGAGCCACGCCTCGAACCAACTGCGCTCGTCCCCGGGCCGCATCCGCTTGGCCGTCTCCATCACATCCGACACGTCCGCCTGGCCGTGTGTCGCATGCCCCAGGAACCAGAGCAGCTGGTTGTCCATCAGCCCGTCCCCCGACAGCCGCAGGTCGTACCAGGCGTCGCTCCGGGGATTCAGGCCGACGACGTCCGTGGACTCGGGCTCCATCAGCCGGCGAGAGCCCGTGGTGACGGCGGCCCCGCCCACGAACAGCCCCGTCCCCACCAGCACGCCTCGTCGGGAGAGTCCGCCTGCGCTACTGTCGCGTCCTGGGTTGTTCATGGGATTCAATCTCCGGAATTAATCAGTTGATTGAATCGATAGATTGAATCGGGCTCCGACGTCAAGCGCGGGGCTCAATGTCCCGTTGTTTCAAGGGTTTGGCGCACATGGGAACCAAGGAGCAGGACGCCCGGGAGCGCATCCTCCGGGCGACCATCGTCTGCCTGGAGCGGGACGGTCTGGACGCCACGGGCATCCGGGAAATCGCGCGTGAGGCGCAGGTGAACAGCGCGGCCATCAGCTACTACTTCCGCAGCAAGGAGAAGCTGATTGCCCAGGCGCTGGAGGCGACGCTGGAGCAGGCCTTCGGCCACGTGCTGGTGGACTTCGACCGGTTGCGCGCCGAGGGGCTGGGCATCCGCGAGGCCTTCGAGACGCTGTTGGAGGACGTCATCGGCAACGTGGGGCGCTACCCGCGAATCGCCCACGCGCACCTCCACGACGCGCTCGTGCATCAGCGCTACGACGGCGCGGCCATCCGGGAGCTCAACGCGTTCCTGGAGGCGCTGTCGGGCAAGCTCGCGCCGGACACCTCTCACCTGACGGAGGAGCGGCGCCGGCTGGCGCTCACGCAAATCTGGTCCTCGGTGTCGCTGATGTCGATGATGCCGCGCGTGTTCGACCAGCTCATCCTCCTGGACTTCCGCACGCTGGAGACGCGGCGCGCGTGGGTGAAACAGTCCTCGCGTCTGCTCTTCCCTGGCTGAGCGGAGCGCGTCAAACGCGGCGCGGAGCGTCAACTCCAGTGCAATGGATGATTTCGCGCCCACCTAGATACGTCAGACTGGAAGTCCTGGTGACTGTTCAGCCGTGGGCTGTCTAGCTCCGCGTGGCAATTGATGTTCTGGCTGGTCCGACACTTCTCGAAAGTAGCGATTTCCTCGTCACAACGCACGGGCTCGACTGAGCGGGTGCTCCCAGGGGGGAGTGTCTGTCATTCGTGACTCGCGGGAGGACCGCATGCGTCTCGTGTCGAAGTGGCTAGCCTGTCTCGTGCTGTGTAGCAGCGCGTTGGCGTGGGCACTCCAGCCCTCACAACCCAGCTCATTGGCGAGCCAGGCGTTTTTCAAGCCGGAGCTCTACCTGCCGATCTCCAACATCTCCCTGGAGGACGCCCGCTCGAAGTTGAAGGGCGCGGGGCCGGGCGTCTGGGAGGACTTCTTCGCGCGCAACGGGCGGGACTTCCACGTGTACCTGGACCCGCTGACGGGCTCGCCCACCGCCATCCAGGGCGCCATTCCGCTCATCCCCGGCAAGGGCGTGGGCAACACGGTGAGCCTGTCCACGCTCCAGCAGCAGCTCGGCCGCTCCACGGGGGAGGTGGATGCCGCCGTCGTCGCGGACATCCTCTTCAAGTTCCTCAACGACAACCAGGCCGCGCTGGGCGTGGACCTGTTGCAGTTGGACGAGCCGAAAGTCACGCGAGTCACCGACGTGCTCTGGCACGTGCGGGTGCCGCAGCAGGTGGATGGCATCCCCGTGCGTCACGGCCAGCTGGTGGCCACCATCAACCACGGCAACCTCGTCCTGTTGGGCACCGAGGCGTGGAGCAACGTCACCGCGTCCACGCGGCCCACGCTGAGCCCCGAGCAGGCGCTGACGGCGGGCGGTGAGCGCTTCGGCCTCCTGGAGACGCCGGGCACGCTGTGGCAGGCGCCCACGCTGGAGATGGCCCCGCTGGCTCGCGCGGACGCGGGCTTTGGCGAGGGCTACCGCCACCAGCTCGTCTGGACGTATGGCTTCCAGAACCCCGGGGAGACGGAGCGCTGGAAGGTGACGGTGGACGCACACTCCGGCGAGGTGCTCGCCCTGGAGGATGACAACCACTACCTGGATGCCACCATCAAGGGCGGCATCTACCCGCTGAGCAACACGGAAATCTGCCCGTCCAACACGACGTGCGGGACGATGCAGGTCGACTCGCCGATGCCCTGGGCGAACACGGGCCTTGCCGCGCCCAACAACTTCACGGACAGCGCCGGCGTCCTCAACTACAGCTCCGGCAGCGTCACCACGACGCTGGCCGGCAAATACGTGCGCGTCAGCGACACCTGCGGCTCGCCGAGCACCACCTCGGCCACCGGCAACATCCAGCTGGGTGGCACCAACGGCCAGCATGACTGCGCCACGGGCGGCGGCGGCGCGGGCAACACGCCGGCTTCGCGCTCGGCCTTCTACGAGCTGAACCGCATCGCGGAGCTGGGGCGCGGCTGGCTGCCGGGCAACACATGGCTGCAGGGGCAGCTCACCGCGAACGTCAACATCAACAGCACGTGCAACGCCTTCTGGAACGGCTCCACGGTCAACTTCTACCGCAGCGGCGGAGGCTGCCGGAACACGGGTGAAATCGCCGCCGTGTTCGACCACGAGTGGGGCCACGGCATGGACGACTTCGACTCCGGCGGCGCGCTCTCCAACTCCAGCGAGGCGTACGCGGACATCGCGTCCATCTACCGGCTGCAGGCCTCGTGCGTGGGCTACGGCTTCTTCGCCACCACGGACCTGGGCTGCGGCAAGACGCCGGACGGCACGGGCTACAACCAGAACGAGGCGCAGGCGGGCGGGACGTGGTGCAACGCGCGCTGCTCGGGTGTGCGCGACGCGGACTACCTGGCGCACGTCAACCAGACGCCTGCCACGCCGCAGAACTTCGTGTGCTCGCGCTGCTCCTCCGGGACGGGGCCCTGCGGTCGGCAGGTGCACTGCGCCGCGGCGCCGGTGCGTCAGGCCGCGTGGGACCTGGTCGCTCGCGATTTGCAGGCCGCGCCGTTCAACTACGACTCCAACACCGCCTTCATCATCGGCAACAAGATTTTCTACCAGGGCAGCGGCAACGTGGGCTCGTGGCACGCCTGCAACTGCACGGCGGGCACGTCCGACGGCTGCGGCGCGAGCCATGGCTACATGCAGTGGCTGGCGGCGGATGACGACAACGGCAACCTGAACGACGGCACGCCGCACATGACGGCCATCCACGCGGCCTTCAACCGTCACGGCATCGCCTGCTCCACGCCCGCCCCCACCAACGGCGGCTGCGCGACGGGCCCGAAGACGGCGCCCACCGCGACGGCGAGCCCCAGCGACGGCCAGGTGGCGCTGAGCTGGAACTCGGTGCCCAGCGCGAGCGAGTACTGGGTGATGAAGACGGACGGCTACGCCGGCTGTGACTTTGGCAAGGTGCGCGTCGCCACCGTCTCCGGCACCACGTACACGGATGCCGAGGTCGCCAACGGGCGGCAGTACTGCTACTCGGTCGTCCCCGCCAGCTCCACCGCCTGCTACGGCCCCGCCGCCGCGTGTGTCTGCGCGACGGCCGGAGGCCCCTGCACGCCGCCGGGCACCGCCACGCTCTCCACGCCGGCGGATGGCGCGGCGAACGTCGCGCTGGCCCCCGTGCTCGACTGGGCGGACGTGTCCGGCGCCACCACGTACGAGGTGCAGGTGGCCACGGACGCTGGGTTCGGCACCGTGGTGCGCTCCGCCACCTCGCTCACCAGCAGCACGTGGACGGTGACCCCCGCGCTGACGGCCAACACGCCGTACTTCTGGCGCGTTCGCGCGGTGAGCGGCTGCGGCACCAGCGCGTACAGCACGGCCTTCCGCTTCACCACCGCGGACACCACGTGTCAGCCGGCGGCGGCGCCTACGCTGTCCACCCCGGCCAACGGGGCGGCCAACGTCGCGCTGGCCCCGGCGCTCGACTGGAGCGATGTCACGGGCGCCACCGCGTACGAGGTGCAGGTGGCGTCTGACGCGGGCTTCTCCAACGTGGTGCGTTCCGCCACGGCGCTCACCAGCAGCACCTGGAGCGTCACGCCCGCGCTCACCGCCAACACGCAGTACTTCTGGCGGGCCCGCGCGGTGGATGCCTGCGGCGCTGGCAACTACAGCACCGGTTTCAGCTTCACCACCCAGGCGGGTGGTGGCACCTGCACGTCTCCGACGCTGGCCACGTATGACGCCTCGCTCGGCACGCCCGCATGCGGGACGGGCTGCGGGTGTGACACCGGCACGCTCGTCAACAGCCGGGGCAGCCAGTTCCTGGCGGCCGAGCCCAACACGCCCAACACGCTCGATGGTTGCCCGGACGGCCCCTTCGGCTTCTACCACTTCGACGAGAGCATCGACCGCGTCGTGCTCAAGAGCGTGGACGGTGGACCCATCACCCCGGGCAAGCAGGTCAAGGTGGACGTGACGGTGTGGTGCTACGACGCCACGGACCGGCTGAACCTCTACACCGCCCCCGTGTCGGGCTTCCCCCTGTGGACGCAGCTCGTCGCCGGCCTGACGTGCACGGGCAGCGGCGCGCGGACGTTCAGCCACACCTTCACGGTGGGCAGCACCGTGGGCCAGCACGCCCTCCGGGCGCAATTCGTGGAGGCCTCCAGCCCGGCGTCGAGCTGCACCTTCGGCCTCTACGACGACAATGACGACGTCGTCTTCGGCGTGGCGGCGGCCGTCGCATCCGGCCCGACCAGCCCCAAGGCCACCCAGGGACGCACGCGCGCCACGCGCTAATCCCTCCCGTCCAAGGCCGCCAGCCCTGACGCCCCGCGCGCCAGGGCTGGCGGTGTTGTCATTCCCCACCCAGCCCTCCAGGGTCATGCCCTCCAGGGCGAGATTTCCACCGTCCTTCGTCGCGCCGCGGCCAGATGCGTCACGTCAGGCTTTGGACTGTATGGCTACAGCAGCTGTGTTCAATTGAAGGCAAGGCGGTATGCGGGGGTGTCTGCTTCGTTCCAGGGTCCAGCTAGAATTTCACTTTGCAGGCAATTCAAGCCCTGCTGACCAGGAGCGCGCATGCAACAGCTTCCAGCCCCGGCGTTCATCTTCAATCTCAGCACTGGATATTTCGCCCCACGGTGTCTGCATCTCGTCGCGCAGCTGGGAGTCGCGGATGTCCTGGGCAATACACCGATGACCAGCGAGGAGCTGGCGCGGGCGACGGGGGCGCACGCCGACTCGCTCCACCGGATGATGCGGCTGTTGGCGGCGCACGGGGTGTTCGAGCGGCGCGGGGGCGGCTGGGTCCACACCGAGTACTCCGAGCACCTGAAGGCCAGTCACGCCCACTCGCTGAAGTCCCTGGTGCTGATGTTCGGAGACGACATCAACTGGCGCTCGGCCGGAGCGTTGGGCGTGTCCTCGCGGACGGGTCAGACGGCCTGCGAGGCCGTGACGCCGGGCGGGCTCTGGCCCTACCTGCGGGCCCACCCGGAGGACGCCCGTGTCTTCGACGCGGCGATGACGGGCAAGTCGCACATGGCCATCGCGGCGGTGCTCCAGGCGATGGAGTTCCACCGCTACGAGCACATCGCGGACATCGCCGGCGGCCGGGGCCACATCCTGGCGGCGGTGCTCGACGCCACGCCTCGCTCCCAGGGCACGCTGTTCGACCTGCCGGACGTGGTGCAGAACTCCCAGCCGCACCCCCGCATGAAGACGCAGGCGGGAGACTTCTTCGTGGGGCCGCTGCCCCGCGCCGACGCCTACATCCTGAGCAACATCATCCACGACTGGGCGGACCCGCAGGCCATCTCCATCCTTCGCCAGATTCGCCAGGTGGCTCCGCCCCACGCGGAAGTGCTGGTGATGGAGATGATGTTGCCCGAGGGCCCGGAGCTGCACCCGGCCATGGTGATGGACCTGGTCATGCTGTCGCTGGCCGGCGGGCGCGAGCGCACGCAGGTCCAATACGATGCCCTGTTCGCCGAGGGGGGCTTCAAGCTGGACCGCATCATCCCCACCCACAGCCCCTACTCCATCCTGGTGGGCAAGGTGGCCTGAACCTAAACCCGCTATTTCGTTGAAGATGTTACTGGGTAACAAGAGTGGGGCAGGAGGTCCGCGTGCGGGGTGCGCGGACCACTTGTGAAATCGGGCTAGGCTTGGCGGCTTCTTCCCCTCGGGAGCCGCACCATGATTCGGAGCCTCTGCGTCCTGTGTCTGATGGTCTGCCTCGCCTCGGCGTGCTCGGGCGACTCACCCGGGGATGAGGGGCCCGACCTCCAGGCGGACGCGGGACCGACGGATGGTGGCTCCACGCAGGGGGATGGTGGCGTCGCCGGTGCGTGCGAGCCCTTTGGCCGCTTCGGTGCGCCCGGCACCACGCTCACGCTGCCCGGGCCTTCCGCGAACGGAGAGATGTACATCCCGGATGTGCAGGCCCGCTTCCCGTCCACGAACTGGAGCACGCTGGACCGGCTCTACATCCCCGCGGGGAACTACACGCTCATCAACCTGGGCAACCTGCCTCACCGTCAGGCGAGCCGCCCGCTGGTCATCACCAACACGGGGGGCCAGGTGGTCATCCGCCCCAATCCAGGGTCCTCGCAGGGCTACATCTGGGCCATGAGTGGCGGCTCGAACTGGGTGCTCACCGGCCGCTATGACGCGGACTCGGGCACGGGCCACGCGGACTTTCCGGGGCACCGCTGTGGCGCATATGCGACGTCGCGGGAGCGCTACGGCATCCTCAGCGACGACATCTTCCTGGGCGACGGCCACATGGGGCTGGGCATCGGTGGGGCGCACAGCTTCGAGCTGGAGTATCTGGAAATCACCCGCGCGGGCTTCGCGGGCCTGCGCATCCTCCGCGAGAAGAACAGCGACGGCACGGTGTCGCCGCTCAACGACATCAAACTGCACGACCTCTACATCCATGACACCGCCAGCGAGGCCATCTACTTCGGCTCCACGCAGGGCGCGCCCACGCCGCTGGGCTCCAACCTGAAGGTCTACAACAACCGGCTGGTGCGCACCGGGACGGAGTCCCTCCAGATTCAGAACCTGGGCGACGGCACGGAGGTCCACCACAACGTGTTCGCCTACGGCGCCATCGACTGGCGCGCGGCCTTCGCGAACTACCAGGACAACAACTCCCAGGCCCAGGTGCGCGGCGGCACCATCCGCTTCCACCACAACGTCTTCGTGGGCGGCGCCGGCGCGCTGCTCAACTTCTTCGCGCAGCCGGAGACCGGAGACCTGCCGCTCAACGTGGAGTTCACCGACAACTACTTCGCGGACACGCTGTCGCTGGGCATCTGGTTCGGCGGCACGGTCGGCGCGGGGGCCCGGTTCAACTGGGAGCGCAATGCCTTCCGGGGACTCGACTTCGGCTACCAGGGCGTCTACCCGACCGCCACGGACCCGGGCGTCGTGCTCAGCAAGGCGGGGACGATTACCGCGCCCATCACCCTGAAGGAGAACCGCTGGGAGGGCAGCCGCCGGTTCATCTCCGGCCTGACGGGTGGCAGCGGGACGGTGGGCTCGGTGACGGCCACCGGCAACGTGAATGGGGCCGTCACCGCGCTGACGTTCGTCGACACGGGCCTGCCGGCCGGCACGACGACGCGCCAGTTGGAGCGCTGGACGGACAAGGCCACCCTGGCGCCCGGCTCCCCCGAGATGACGTACGCGGCGGGCGCGCTGGTGATGCATGACGGGCAGCTGTACCGGGCGCGTGTCCAGAACACCAACAAGCCCCCGCCGGCCAACTCCGCGCAGTGGGAGCACCTGCCCGTGCCCGTGGATGACCTGCGCACCGCGCCCGGCACTGAGTGGGCCCAGCGCGGCGTGGGCCTCCTGGACGTCGCGCCGTAGGGTGAAACGAACCATCCGGGCGGAATCAGATACCTCCGCTCGGATGGTTGCCGTGGAAGTTTTCAGCAATGGCTGACATGTGCTGTTGAGACTTCTGTTTTTCTCAACGTGTCTCTCCCATCTTTTCCCATTTCCTGAGATAGCAGGGCTCGATAGCGAGGCGGCATCACCGAGCTGCTCTTCGGGAGATTGGAATGACATTGAAGGTCTTCAGTCAGGGTGTTTCACGTTGGGTTGTATCAGTCTCATTGCTGGCGTTGGGCGCCTGCGGGCCGCTGGAGTCCGAGTCCGCGCCGAGCAGCTCGGAGGAGGCTCCGGCGTCGGTGGGGGCCGCGCGGCAGGCGGTGTCCTCGGTGAGCCACCGGGCGAGCACGACGGCCTGGGGCAAGACTGTCACCTCGCTGACGCTCACCAAGCCGGCGGGAACCGTCGCGGGTGACGTGCTGCTGGTGCGCCTCAGCAACCGCAACAACGTGGCGGCGGTGGCGACGGCGCCCGCGGGCTGGACATTCCTTCGCTCGGACCAGAGCGCGTCCCAGATAAAGGCGTGGGTCTTCTACAAGGTCGCCGGGGCTTCGGAGCCGGCGAGCTACGCGTTCACCTTCGACGCCGCCTACTACGTCGCCGGCAGCATCTCCGCGTTCTCCGGCGCGAACCCCACCAACCCCATCGACGCGCAGAGCGGCCAGAAGAACGGCAACCTGGCGACCATGGACAGCCCGGCCATCACCACGACCTCGGCGAACGGGCTGGCGGTGTGGTTCGGCTCGCAGCTGTGGGCGGGCGCCACGTGCCCCGTTGACCCGCTGACGCCTCCCACGGGGTTCACCGAGGCCTTCGAGGCGTGCCTGCAGTCCTCGGACCGGGGCATCCTCTTCGACATGGCGTGGAAGGAGCTGGGGGCGGCGGGCGTGCAGCCCGCGTTCAACGGCGTGTCGACGCTGCCCAACACCAACATCGCGCAGGTCGTCGCGCTCCGGGCCGCGGACGCGCCCACGTGCACCGTGGGTGACACCTTCGCCACGACGTGGACGCTGATGGGCAACGTGTCCGCGCCGCTCATCGTCGAGCCGTCGGGCCTGGCCGCCAGCCGCGTCACCCCGGGCGCCATCTACGTCCACAACGAGGACGTCAACGACATCGTCGCCATCAGCACCACCACCGCGGCCACGCTGGGCTCCTTCAAGGTGGCGGGCGTGACGCCGCAGGACTGGGAAGACGTGGCCACCGGGCCGTGCCCCACAGGCTTCTGCATCTACATGGGAGACATTGGCCGCTCGAGCGCGAGCCTGCCCATCCCTCCGAACACGTTCTACGTCTACCGCATCCCCGAGCCGAACATCGGCGCGGGCCAGACGAGCGGGGATTTGACGGCGCAGCAGTTCCCCTTCGTGTACCCGGATGGCGGCAAGGACGCCGAGGCCATCATGGTCCACCCCGTCACCGCGGACATCTACATCATCACCAAGTCCGGCTCGGGGTTGAGCAAGGTGTACAAGATGCCCAATCCGTTGCCGGCGCCGGGCGTGCAGTCCACGCTCATCTTCGTGTCCAACCTCCAGCTGCCCGTGGTTCCGGACCAGCCGAACTGGTCCTACACCACGTCCGCGGCCATCCACCCGTGCTCCAACCGCTTCATCCTGCGCACGTACAAGACCGTGTATGAGTTCCGCGCGGCGCCGGGAGCGGCCTTCGAGACGGCCTTCGCGGCGGCGCCCGTCACCCTCACGGACACGGTGGAAGGGCAGGGCGAGGCCATCGAGTACGACCCGAGCGGCGCGAGCTATTACACGATGAGCGAGAGCCCCTCGCCCTTCAAGCTCAAGCGCGTCCTGCGTCAGTAGCGGGTTGAACCCAGGTGTCCCCGGAGCGTGCTTCGTCCGGGGACACCCAGGGGCGCCAGCCGACGAGGTCAGGGGGCCTTGCGCACCTGGCTCACGAGCCAGTTCTGCGCGTCGGAGCGGCTCCAGAAGATGTCCCAGCCGCTGTGTCCACCCGTCGGATTCACGGTGACCTGGAACTCTCCCGTGTAGCCCGGGCAGGCGCGGACGCGCGGCTGGACGCCATCCCAGGGGTTGGTCCAGTTCCACGCGCCGAACGTGCCGTCGTCCTCGTTGCCCGCGGCCCAGATGGGGAAGGCCTCCATCAAGCAGATGGGCGACGTGAACGGCGGGAAGTACGCCTGAGGCATGGCGCCGGCATACGTGCTC
This sequence comes from Myxococcus sp. CA039A, assembly GCF_013336645.1. Lineage (NCBI taxonomy): Bacteria > Pseudomonadati > Myxococcota > Myxococcia > Myxococcales > Myxococcaceae > Myxococcus > Myxococcus sp. CA039A. The sequence goes on from NZ_JABUMQ010000162.1 coordinate 18,065, forward strand.
CGGTACGTGGCGATCTGGTCATTCACGCCCGCGGCGCCGGACGACAGGCCCGTCATCGTCACGCGCTCCGGGTCGGCGCCGTAGAGGGTGATGGCCTCCAGCACCAGCGCGTGGACGCCGGGGGCGTGCCACCAGGTGTCGATGGCCTCGTTGATCTTCGGTCCGTTGGGCGCGACGACGATGCCAGGGAAGGTGTCGACCAGCGCCTTGCCCGGGATGAGCTGTCGGATGAAGCCCTCCGGGTTGCTCCCCACCTGCGTGTGGTTCGGGTCCAGCGTGGTGCCACCCCTGCCGTGCAGGGAGAGCACGAGCGGGTACTTCTTGCCGGGCACGGTGCCGTAGTCCTTGGGCAGGAAGACGGCCGAGTCGTAGCTGTTGCCACGAGACCAGAGGTGGAGCTTGCCCGCGCGAGGGTCCGCGGAGGGTGTCGCCGGCTGCACCGTGACGCTCACCGTGTCCGAGCCCGTGGCCCCGCCGTTGTCCGTGGCGGTGAGCCTGAACACATAGACGCCTTGCGAGAGGCCACTGGCGCTCGGGGACTGCGCGGTGGGTGATGACAGCGTGGCCGTCGTCGAGCCGGAGACCTGCGTCCAGGCGTAACCGGTGACGGTGCCGTCCGAGTCGCTGGCCGAGCCCTGGAACTGCGCGGTGCTGACGGGCAGGGTGATGGAGACGTCATTGCCCGCGAAGGCGGACGGAGGCTGGTTGCCCTGCAGGGCGCCGAAGACCAGGAACTCGCGCACGCGGCAGTAGTTGTCGTCCGCTCCCAGCTTGCACTGCACTCGCAGATAACGCGCGTCCAGGGGCTGGGTGAAGGTGAAGGTCCGGCCCGGCAGGGTGTTGCCGGTGATGGAGCCTCCTGGCACCAGTTGGTAGTCGGCGGTGTTGCTCGCCCGGTAGAGGATGTCGAAGTCCACCATCCGGCCAAACGTGTCGTCCTTGCCGAAGTAGAGGGTGAGGCTGTCCACGCGGTGCAGCGCCTGGAGGTCCACCTCCAGCCACTCCGGATTCGAGGGCAGCGGATTGACGCCCGAGCACCAGCGGTCATCCGGGCTGTTGAAGACGCCGTTGAACGCCTTGGCGTGCCCGAAGGTGTCGGGATAACCGATGGGATGCACGGACGACGCGGAGGACGGCTTGCCGAGCGCCACGTTGGTGGACTGCGCGAGGGCGGCGGGGGACAGGGGAAGCAAGAGGACACACAGCGCTGTGGCGAGACTCCGGGGGTGCCAGGGCATGCGGACGCCTTTCGGGGGTGGGGAGACAGATGTGATGCGAGGGCAGAAGCAGATGTGATGCCGGAAGGCACCTCCACCCGCTTCCGCCCCGTCGTGAAGCTCAGGGCGTCTGGCGCACCTGGCTCACGAGCCAGTTCTGCGCGTCGGGGCGGCTCCAGAATTCATCCCAGCCGCTGTGCGTGGTTCCCGGCATCACGGTGACCTGGAATTCGCCGGTGTAGCCGGGGCACTGCCGGACCTGCGTCAGCAGGCCGTCGGTGGGGTTGGTCCACTTCCAGGCGTTGAATGTCCCGTCGCCCACGTTGCCCGCGGCCCAGAGGGGGAAGTCCTCGAGGATGCAGACCGGGTTGGCCAGGGGCGTGGTGTAGGCCACCGGCATGCCGCCGGCGTAGGTGCTCCGGTACGAGAGCATCTGCTCATTCACACCCCCGCCGCCGAAGGAGAGGCCCGTCATCGTCACGCGGTCCGGGTCGATGTTGTAGAGACTGATGGCCTGCAGCACCAGGGTGTGGGTGCGGGCCGAGTCCCACCAGGTGTCATGGGCCCCCCCGATGTTGGGCCCATTGGGCGCGATGACGACGGCGGGGTAGGTGTTGACGATGGGCTTGCCGGGGATGAGCTGCCGGATGAAGCCCTCCGGGTTGCCGAGCACCTGGGTGTGGTTCGCGGTGAGCGTGGTGCCGCCCCGGCCGTGCAGCGAGAGGACCAGGGGATACTTCTTCGCTGGAAGCGCGCCGTACTCGATGGGGAGGAAGACGGCGGTGTCGTAGCTGCCGCCGCGAGACCAGACGTGAAGCTTGCCCGCGCGCGGGTCCACCGGCGCGGTGCTCGGATGCACCGTGACGCTCACGGTGTCGGATGCGGTGGAGCCGCCGTTGTCGGTGGTGGTGAAGCGGAAGATGTACGTCCCGCTCGTCAGCCCGCTGGCGCTCACAGTCGACGTCGTTGCTCCCGTCAGCGTGGCCGGCGTGGGGCCGAAGACCTGCTGCCAGACGTAGCTGGCGATGGTGCCATCGCCATCAATGGCCGTTCCCGGGAGTTGCACCGTGCTGGCTGGCACGACGACGGCCGTGTCGTGGCCCGCGAAGGCGGTGGGCGGCTGGTTGGCGAGGCGGACACCCAGCACCTCCAGCTCCCGCACCCGGCACAGGCCGTCGCCTGACGCGCGCTTGCACAGGAGGCGCACGTAGCGCGTCTCCACGGGCTGGGCGAGTTGGAACGTCCAGGTGGGCAGCGTGTTGTTGGTGACGGAGGCGCCGGCAATGGGCTGGAAGCTGTCCGTGGCGGCGAACCGATGCTGGACGTCGAAGTCGAGCATCTGCAGTCCCACCGTGGTGTCTCGGCCGGAGTGCAGTCTGAGCCCGTCGATGCGATACACCGCCTGAAGGTCCACCTCCAGCCACTCCGGGGTCGACGCCGCGGGCGGCGTGGCGGAGGCCCACCGGTCCTCGGTGTTGAGGATGCCGTTGAACGCCTTGGCATGCCCATACAGCAAGGGGGCTCCATTGGCATGCACCGAGGACGCCGAAGAGGCCTTTTCAAACGCGACATTCGTCGACTGCGCCCATGCGGGCAGGGCGAGCAGGGACAGGACCGCGGCGAGGAGACGTCGGGGTTTCCAGGTCATGGGAGGCCTTTCGGGAAAGGACTCACATGATTGGGTTTGTTGAGCGCGGTGTTAAGGAGAATCTCCAATCCCTTGTTTTTGCAAGGAATTGATGTGCAACTTTGTTGCAAATGTACCCACGGGGCATAAGCCTGGAGCTCAGGCGTTGAAGCCACCGTCCACGTCGAGGGTGGCGCCGGTGACGAAAGAGGCCTGCGGGCTGGCGAGGAAGGCGACGGCGGCGGCGATCTCCTCGGGCTGGCCGTAGCGTCCGAGCGCGGTGCCGGCGCGCTGCACCGGGGCGCTGGCGCCGGTGGCGGGGTTCATGTCGGTGTCGATGGGGCCGGGCTGGATGAGATTGACGGTGATGCCTCGGGGGCCCAGGTCGCGAGCCCAGCCTCGGGTGTATGCGGCGATGGCGGCCTTGGTGGCGGCGTAGTCTCCGAGCCCCGCGAAGGGCGTGTGGCTGGCGATGCCAGAGCCGATGGAGATGATGCGCCCGCCTTCGCGCAGCAGGGGCACGGCGGAGCGGACGGCGGCGACGACCCCGTGGACGTTGACGGAGAACTGGTGCTCGAGCGCCTCGAGGTCGCTGGCGGGGTCTCCGACGACGGCGGTGTGGAAGATGCCCGCGTTGTTGACGAGCACGTCGAGCCGGCCGAAGCGCCGGGCGACCTCGTTGACCAGGGCCTCCACCTGCTGGGCCGAGGCCTGGTCGGCCTTCAACGCGGCGGCGCGGACTCCGCGCGTCTTCAGCTCCTCGACGAGCGCCTGGGCCTTCATCTCGGAGGAGGCGTAGCTGATGGCGACGTCCGCGCCTTCATCCGCCAGGGCCCGGGCGATGGCCGCGCCCAAGCCGCGCGAGCCTCCGGTGATGAGGGCCACCCTGCCTTCGAGGTTCTTGCGTGTCTTCGTCATGGCGTGTCTCCGGTGTGGGGTTTCGATGAGGCAAGGGTAGGGACCTCGCCTCGCGGGAGAAACGCCGGGCCTGGGACAGGACTGTTTCCATTCGAGTAATAATCGCCGGAGCCCGGGACTTCCCTTCGGGCCGCTTCGAGGACGACTCCATGGATCAGCTCACCGCGATGCGGGTGTTCGCCCGCGTGGTCGAGGCCGGCACCTTCACCCGGGCCGCGGACACGTTGAAGATGCCCAAGCCCTCGGTGACGAAGCTGGTCCAGGGGTTGGAGGAGCACCTTCAAGTCAAGCTGCTCCAGCGCACCACCCGACGCGTGACGGTGACGCCCGAGGGCGCGGCGTACTACGAGCGCACGGCGAGGCTCCTGGCGGACCTGGAGGACATCGAAGCGGACGTGTCGAACGCTCGGACGCGTCCTCGGGGACGGCTGCGGGTGGACGCGGGGTCCTCGGTGTCCAACTTCCTGCTCATCCCCGCGCTGCCGGCGTTCCGGGCGAAGTATCCGGACATCCAGTTGGAGCTGGGGGTGAGTGACCGCTCGGTGGACCTGGTGGGCGACGGCGTGGACTGCGTGATTCGCGGAGGTGTACTGCCGGACCAGTCGCTGGTGGCGCGGCGCATCGGAGAGTTGGAGTTCCTGTCGTGCGCTACTCCCGAGTACCTGAAGCGCAAGGGCAAGCCCGTGCATCCCTCGGACCTCCAGGAGGGCCACGACATCGTGAGCTACTTCTCCACGAGGACGGGACGGCTCGTGCCGTTGTCCTTCATCCCACGGGAAGGCGAGCGCATCGATGTGATGGGGCGCTCCAGCGTGGCCGTCAACGAGAGCACCGCGCACTTGTCGGCGGTGCTGGCGGGGCTGGGCGTGACGCAGCTTCCCGCCTTCGTGGCCCGGCCTCATCTGGACAGCGGGGCGCTGGTTCAAATCCTGGGTGAGTGGCAGGGGCCGCCGTTCCCTCTCTTCATCGTCTATCCGCAGAACCGGCACGTGAGCGCCAAGCTCCGCGCGTTCGTGGACTGGGCGGTGGAGCTGTTCGCGCCGTTCAGGCCTCGGCGTGAGGTCACGGAGCTCGCGGCCCGGCGGTGAAGAAGGACCGGTGCGGCGCCCTTTATCGACGGGAGGCAGAGCGCTTCGTCGAGGCGTAGGGCGCTCTGTCCTGTCGCTATCAGCTCAAGGCGATTCCTGGAGGGCGTCGTGCTGGACCTCAGGCGTCATCGCCGGGCTGGACGTCAGGCGTCAGCGCCTGGCTGGCGTCTTCCGCGTTGAGGACTTCTTCGCCGCGGGCTTTCGCGTGGACGGCTTCTTCGCCGCTGGCTTTCGCGCGGAAGGCTTCTTCGCCGCGCTCTTCTTCGCCACCGTCTTCCTCGTGGAGGTCTTCTTCGCCGCGCTCTTCGTCACCGCCGTCTTCCGCGTGGAGGTCTTCTTCGCGGAGGCGGAATTCGCCGCGACCTTCGTCGTGGTCGCCGAGGCTTCGCCGGTCAGGGCCTTCGTCCATCGCTGGATGTAGTCAGCGCGAGTCGTCGCGTCGGGAAGTCCTTCCGCATGCAGGGCGACGGTGTAGCCGCGCGCCGAGGGGAGGACACGGAGTTGCGCGGTCCTTGGGCGCGGCCAGTCGATGCGATTCAGTCGGATGCGGAGCAGGGTTGGCGGCCTCGACCGAATCACGACGACGTCCGTCCCGTCCTTGAGGGTGGTCAGGTCGCCCTCCTTGAACGAGGCCCGTGCGGGTGAGAGCCATCGCCCCAGGCCTTTCGCCTCCGCCCAGTTCCGCCACGCCTCTTCGGCCGTCATGTCGAAGGTGTGTCGGGCTCCGGCCCCATACGTCCCATCCGCTGCAAGTCCGGTCGGCATTTGCTTCCTCCTTGGGTGCTGACCATGGAGAGGGCAGCGCGTCCAGGCAACCACGAACTGGCAACACGTCTCCGCACAGCCCGCGTCCGCCATGGTGTAGACAATCTCCGTGAGCTCCCCTCCGTCCCTCGCCACGCTGCTTCAGGATGAGACCCGTCGCTACGTGCGGAGCTATCGCTCGGCTTCGCTGTGCGCGGGCCTGACCTCACGCGGCGAGCACCACGTCCAGGCCTTCCGAGGGAAGGGCACACCGCCTCCCGACAACGCCTTGTTCTCCCTGGGCGGACTCACCCAGGTCTTCACCGGCGCCCTGCTGGGCCTCCTGATGGAGCAGGGCAAGGCACGACTCGACATGCCGCTCGCCGAGGTGATTCCCCGCTCGCTCCTCCCCGATGCGGACGCGGGCCGAATCACCCTGGAGCAGCTCGCCACGCACACCTCTGGCATGCCCCACCTGCCGCCCAATCTCGATGCGGCACCTCGCAATCCCGAAGACCCGTTCGGCCACTATTCCGCGAACCTCTTCGGAGACTTCCTCCGGACCTACCACCCCCAACTC
>NZ_JABUMQ010000163.1:0-24158 GCF_013336645.1 Myxococcus sp. CA039A
GGGCTGGGTGGGCTGGCGGCGGCGGCCCTGCTGGCGCGCGGCGGCTGCGCGGTGACGCTGTACGAGCGCTCCAAACACTTGGGAGGACGCGCGCAGACTTCAGACGTGGAGGGCTTCCGCTTCAACCTGGGGCCACACGCCCTCTACCGCGCGGGAGCCGCCATGCGGGTGCTCGGGCGCCTCGGGGTGAAGCCCCAGGGCGGAATCCCAGGCCAATCGGGCGCGGCCTACGCCCTGCGCGCGGGCCGGCTGCACACCCTGCCGCGTGGCCCCGTGTCGCTGATGACCACGGACGTGCTGAGCCTGCCCGGCAAGCTGGAGATGGCCCGGCTCCTCGCGAGCCTCCCCCGAATCGACCCGGACACCCTGGCGCACGTGTCCCTGCGCGAGTGGCTGAACACGCGCCTGTCTCGCGATGACGTGCGCGCCGTCATCGCCACGCTGGCTCGCGTGGCCACCTACTGCGGAGACCTGGACGCGCTGAGCGCACAGGTCGCTGTGACGCAGCTCCAGCTCGCGCTCGAGGCGAACGTGCTCTACCTCGACGACGGCTGGGCCGCGCTCGTGTCGTCGGTGGAGGCCGTCGCCCGCGACGCCGGAGTCACGCTGGAACTCTCCGCGCGAGTCGACGGTGTCGTCGTCGAGTCGGGCCAGGTCCAGGGCCTGCGAATGGGCGACGGCACGGTGCGCGCGGCGGACGCGGTGGTGCTGGCCGGCAGCCCGGGTGACGTGTCCAACCTCTTGCCCGAGGACACGGTGCTCGCGCGAGAGGCCGCCGAGTCGACGCCGGTGAAGGCCGCCACGTTGGAGCTCGGCCTGTCGCGGCTGCCGAGGCCCGAGGCGCTGTTCGCGCTCGGCATCGATGGTCCGTGGTACGTCTCCGTGCACTCGGCCGTCGCGAAGCTGGGGCCGGAGGGAGGCGCCATGGTGCACGTCATGAAGTACCTCGCGACGCCCGACACCGAGGCGACTGAAGCCGAGCTGGAGGCGGTGATGGACGTGCTGCAACCCGGCTGGCGCGCGCACCTCGTCGCCCGGCGCTTCCGACCCTCGCTGGTGGTGAGCCACCGGATTCCCACGGCGAAGTCGGGAGGACTCGCGGGCCGCCCGCCGTCGGAGGTGCCTCACGTGCGCGGCCTCTACCGCGTGGGGGACTGGGTGGGCGACGAGGGCATGCTGGTGGACGCGTCCTTCGCCAGCGCGGAGTCGGTGGAGCGAGCCCTGCTGCGCCATCGCCACGAGGAGCCGCGCCTCGCGGTGGGAGCCTGAGACATGGCGGACCAGGAGCACGGCGCGTTGGCGCGCGCGGCACGGGAGCACGAGCGCTACCTCTGGGGGCTGTGCTACCGCATGACCGGCGTGGCCGCGGACGCGGACGAGCTGGTGCAGGAGACCTTCGCCCGCGCGCTGACCTCCCCTCCGGAGCGTCACGAGGAGCTGCGCCCCTGGCTGACGCGCGTGGCGGTGAACCTCTCGCGAGACGCCCTGCGCCGCCGCCGCCGCGAGGGCTACATCGGGCCCTGGTTGCCCTCGCCGCTGGAGACCGGTGACGAGGAGGTGCCGCCCGCGGTGGAGGCGCGGCTGCCGGGCGGCGGCTCGACGGAGGGCCGCTACGAGCTGCTGGAGAGCGTCTCCTTCGCGTTCCTGCTGTCGCTGGAGGCGCTCACACCCAAGCAGCGCGCCGTGCTGCTCCTGCGCGACGTGTTCGACTCCACCGTGCACGAGGTGGCCGAGGCGCTGGGCATGACCGAAGCCAACGTGAAGGTCGTGCATCACCGCGCCCGAGCGGCCATGGCGGCCTACGACGGCGCGCGCTGCCTGCCGACGAAGGACCTCAAACAACGCACCCGCGCGGCGCTCGAGGGCTTCCTCGGCGCGCTATTGGCCGGAGACGTGGCGGCGGCCGAGGCCCTGCTCGCCCACGACGTGCTGACCCTGACGGATGGGCGGGGCGAGGTGCGCGCGGCCCACGTGCCCCTGGTGGGCCCCAAGCGCGTGCTGACGTTCCTGACGCGGCTGATGGAGCAGCGCGGGACTCCCCTCGCGGTGGAGCTCCAGTGGCTCAATGGCCTGCCCGCGCTGGTGCTGGTGTACCCGCCCGGAAAGGACCCACTGCTCGCCACGCGCGCGGTGGTGCGAGTGGAGCTGGGCGCGGACGGCCGCATCGCGCACATCCACTCGGTGCTCACCCAGCGCAAGCTCTCCGGCGTGCGCATGCCCACGCCCGCGTGAGTCGAGCGGAGCACCCGGGCGCGGCGACGTCACGCGGCCCGGACAGCAGAAGGCCCTCGCGAATCACCGCGAGGGCCTCGGGGAACGACGTCCTGCCTACCGCGCCGCGCCCAGTGTGTTCCCGGGGGGCGCTGAAGGCGCGCGCGACTCGCGGCGGCGCAACAGCCCCCACACTCCATAGGCCACCAGCGCGAAGCAGCCATATTGCGCGGGCGTCAGGCCGAAGTAGCGCGCGTCCACGTAGTTCATGTCCGTGGCGCGCAGGAAGTCGAAGCTGAACCGGCACGCTGCGTACAGCAGCGAGAGCAGCGGCAGCAGCCGTCCCTTCATCTTCTCCACGTCGCGCAGCGCGTACAGCAGGCCGGAGATGAGGAAGAGGGCAATGGCGTCGTACATGCCCAGGTCGTGCCGGGCCCCGTTGGGGAACGCCACCGCGAGGAAGAAGTCGGTGCGCACGCCCGGGTGGTCATGCACCGCGAAGCAGCCCAGCCGCGCCACCGCCCAGCCCGGCGCCACGCCCAGGGCGAACGCGTCCGCGTAGTCGTTGAAGCGCAGCTTCCGGTGCCGGAAGAAGAAGATGGCCGCGATGATGCCGCCCACCAGGCCGCCGAAGGACGACAGCCCGTCCCACACCTTCAGAATCTGGAGCGGCCCCTTGGCCAGCTCCTCCGGGTGGTAGAAGAACAGGTGCACCCAGTGGCCCACCAGCACGCCCACGCCCACGCCCCAGGGGGCGTAGTCGGCGAGCGGCGTCGGGTCCAACCCTTGGCGCTGCGCCTGGCGACCGAGCAACCGCGCGGCCAGCAGGATGCCCACGGCGACGAAGATGCCGAAGGGCTCGATGGTGAGGGGCCCCAGCTTCAGCGAAGGGGCATGCCAGTAGGGAATCACGTCGATGGCTCCAGGGGGCGTACCGTCCCACCCACTTAATCCGTCGTGGGGGACGTAGGCGAACAATTGTGGGGGCGCGAACTTCCCCCTCCCTCCCCGCCTCCTCCGACACCCCAGGTCGGCTGGCGGACACCGCTCGTGTGACGCTCCGAGCAGTCAGGGGGGCCTCCTTCATACTTCCCGACGCTCCGGAAAGTCCCGTTAGGACCGATTCAGGGGGGCTCGTGCGTCTACAGCATGGAATCCCTGGTTTAATTGTCAGGCCCGTCCTGTCCAATCTCACAATGGGTTCAGGGATTCCTGGAGGAGAGCGCGAAGCCATGGAAGGGCGAACCCCAGCCACCGCAGGTCGGGCGCCAGTGACGGCGACGGGCCGGGGTGTGCGTGGGCTCGCACGCGAGGGCGCGGTGGCGTCCTTGAAGTCCTGGGGAGTCGGGGGCCGGAGGGCTGCCCCACGCAGCGAGGAGGTCTCATGCGCCGGGGTGGAGGACCCGGCTGTTCGGCGCCGCTCAGCGCGCGCCATCCACATCCGCCGGGCTCGCGAGGCTCCGGGCGCGGCGGACGCAGCTTGGGTGCCGGTGGCCCTTGCCTCACGCCGCCAGCGTTGCACGGTCGTTCAAGGAGTAGACAACCCATGAAGTCCTACCTGTTGGTTCCCAAGGAGTCCATCGAAACGCAGGCCCGCGTCGGGCCTCGCGGTACGCAGCAAGGCGAGCGCGTGCTGCCGCGCACCACGGCACTTCGCTTCGCGGTCGCCAACCGCGCACCGGACACCCTGTCGTCGCTGGGCCTGCGCTCGGCCACGCTGCCCGGCCCGCGTCCGGCCGTCAGCGGCCAGGAAGAGCGCAAGCGCGTGGCGAAGGGGTCCAAAATCAAGCGCCCCACCACGCGCGGCGCCGACGCCTCGACGACGCCGCTGCCGGGCTCGCCCGTGACGGAGCAGACCGGCAGCGAGGCGGGCAGCTTCCGCTTCATGCCGCTCATCGGCGCCACCATGGCCCACTTCTACTCGGAGGCCACGGAGGCCGAAGCGCGCGGCGAGCTGTCCGCGGACTTCGAGTTCATCCCCGACGTCGTGCCCCTGTCCTTCCCCGGCCCCGTGTCGGCGGGACAGTCCGGTCCGCGCAACCGGGGCATGAGCTCGCTGGCCGAACGCGAGTGGCCCGAGGAGAGCGGTGTGCCCCTGGCCCACGCCCAGGGCATCCGCGGCGCCGGAGTGTTGCTCGGCGTGCTCGACACCGGCGTGGACGCCGACCACCCCGAGCACGCCGCCAAGGTCATCCAGTTCCGCTACGTGTCGCTGTTCCCCAACTCGCCGCACAATCCGGCACGCGACATCCGCGGCTTCGACCCGGATGGCCACGGCACCCACGTGTGCGGCATCGCCGCGGGCACGCACCACGGCGTCGCTCCGGAGGTCGACCTCTACGTCGCGTCCGTCATCGAATCGGAGACCATCCGCACCAGCCTGGGCCGCGTGGCCGCCGGCATGGAGTGGCTGCTGCACCAGTTCAGCAGCCCGCAGAACGTCACCCGTCCCGCCGTCGTCAATCTCTCGCTGGGCTTCCCGCTCAAGCCACCTCCGGGCATCTCCGAGGCGGACTACAAGCTCAACCAGCGCGCGCTCCAGACGATGATTCGTCGGCTGCTCGACAGCAACGTCCTGCCTGTTGTCGCGGCAGGCAACAGTGGACCCGACACGGTTGGTTATCCAGCCGCCTTTGACGAGTCCCTGGCCGTTGGTGCAGTCGACTTCGAGCGCAACGTGGCTCATTTCTCCGCCAGCGGTGTCGTGGAGCGCCGCGTCGTGCCCGACATCATGGGTTACGGAGTCAACGTGTATTCCAGCACTGAAAGGCGCTGCAACAATCAGGCGTTCTACGAGCGAATGAGTGGCACGAGCATGGCGGCGCCTTATGTAGCGGGTATCGCGGCGCTCTATCGGTGTCGTGCCCCTGACTTGACGGCGCTCGAGGTGCGGGATTTGATTTTGGCCAATGCGGTCAAACTTCCTCGCTCAAGCGGACACCGGACAGGCAAGGGCCTGGCTGTATTCAGGTGACGGCGGTGGGTTGAAGCCGGGGTCGGCGCCAGTGGAGCGCCGGGCCCGGGGGAGGATGAGGCCATGAGCAGAAAGATTGGCGAGCCGGGGGACGGCTTCGCTGCGGGCATGCCCCGCGTCTCCTCGGCGGTCCGTCCGCTGCCCGGTCTGGCCGGGGCGAGGACGCAGCCGGAGTGGATAGACATCACGGTGATGCCTCGCGAGGAGCCCAAGGCGCCTCGAGGGCACACCCCTGTCCGTCCTCCGCCCTTGTCACGGGCGGAGGTCCAACGGGCCGGGCTGGCGGAGAGCGCTCGCTTCCACGAGAGCTTCATGCGCTGGCTCGAGGCGCACCACCTCCTGGGCTCCGTGCGTTCGGTGAGCGAGCCGGGCTCGTTGCCCATGCTCCACCTGCGCTGCGCGCCGCGCGTGCTGGACCAGCTGCGGCGTGCTCCGGAGTTCGAGGCGGGCGCGATGATGCCCGTCGACCTCTACTAGCGGTGGGTGCCCCTCGCCGTGCACCCCTGGTCTGGGCTCCCCATCCGATGCTGCGGAGGGCGGCCCGCGGTGGCTTGTCCCACCATGCGCGATGCCCGTGGGCTGCTCGCGTGGGAGAAGGGGAGGGGACGCCGTCTCCTTTCCGGGAAACGCACGGGCTCTCCGCTTCTTCCTGATTAACGTAGAAAGTCGCGATTCTCATGTCATCCCGCAATCGCCCCGCGGGGCATGTGGGCGTCGTGGGGCGGTCGAAAGAGGACACCGGACGGGCTGGGGGTGGCTTCCAGTCGCCAGTGGCGAGGGGAGCGGGGAGAAAGATGTTTCGACTGAGGACCGAGGCCTTCATCGATGCGCCGCCCGAGGCGGTGTGGGCGGTGCTGGGAGACTTCGCCCGCTATCCCACGTGGAACCCGTTGATGGTGGAGGCGCGAGGGCGGGTGGAGCGCGGGGCGCACGTGAAGATGAAGGTCCGCCCGCCGGGGGGACTGGGGCAGGTGTATGGCTTCACGGCGACGCTGACGCGCGTGGAGCGGCCGGGGGCGCTCGAGTGGACGGGCGGCATTCCGGGCGTGATGCATGGGCGACACTTCTTCCTGTTGTCCGCCGAGGGCACGGGGACGCGGCTGGTCCACGGTGAGGACTTCAGCGGCGTGGTGACGTGGGTGGCGGGGCGCATGCTGAAGACGCTCCAGTCCTCCTATGAGGCGCTGAACCGCGCGCTGGCGGAGCGGGTGAAGGCGGAGCTGGCGAACCCTGCCGTGTCCACGTCGGCCTGAGCGCGTTCGTCCGCGTCCAAGGCGGCGCGCTCATCAAGAGGTGACGTGAGCGGCTCCGGTGGGTCCGCCGGTGCGCGAGGCTCCGCGGGTGGTCTTTCGCCCCACTCCCGCGCGGCCACGCCCACGCGTGGCGCCGTGCTCCGTCGTGTTTCGTGCAGTGACGCGTGGACACAGCGCGCGCGTGTATCGCCTGGACGACGCGTGCGCGCTCGACGCGCGTGTCACCCGGTCCCAAGTCCGCCCGGCGTGCAAATCCTCAGTGGCCCGATTCGCGGAAGAGGGCATGCATGGATGGACGACGTCGGCTGCGCGTAGGTGCCATGGCGATGTGCGTGGCCTGCGCGGGCCTGGTGGGCGGCGCGGGTTCCGCTCGGGCGCAGTCGCCCGAGGATGACGGGCCGGGTGAGGTGTTGTCGGAGGAGCAGTTGGAGCAGTTGCTCGACACGCCGGCGGAGCAGCCGTCGGGCGCGGAGCTGTCAGTGGTGTCCTTCGGGCCCGAGCAGCTCGCGCCCTACTTCGCGGAAGGCGTGCTCGCCAAGGCGCGGGCCGAGCTGCGCCGGGGTCGTCATGCGCGCGCGCGTGCGCTGCTCGAGGACGAAGAGCCCACGCTGCCGGTCCGCTTCCTGCGCGCGCAGAGCTCGATGTTCGCTCGGGACTACGCCACCGCCGCAGATGAGTTCGCCGCGCTGGCCGTCGACTACGTCCCACTGAAGGACCACTGCCTGCTGTGGGCGGCGCAGGCGAATGAGAAGCTGCGTCGGCTGGAGCTGGCGGCGTCGCAGTACCGCGAGGTGAGCTCGGGCTCGCCGCTCTACGCGGAGGCGCGCTTCAGTCTGTCGCGCGTCCTGCAGCGTCGGAAGGACATCCCCGGCGCGCTGCAGGCGCTTCAAGAACTCATCGACAGCCGGCAGGCGCGTGGGCCGGATGCGCTGCGGATGAAGGCGCTGCTGGCCATCTGCGATTTGGCGCGTGTCCAGGGGCTCTACAACGTCGAGCACCGCGCGCTCCTGGAGGTGTGGGCCACCAATCCCCTGTCGCGCGAGGCGCAGCGTGCCCGGCAGCGGCTGCAGGGCCTGCCGTTGCCCACCAAGTGGAAGGTGCGCCGGGGTGAAGCGCTGGTGGAGCTGCACCGCCACGCCGCCGCGATGGACATGCTGTGGGGCGTGATGTCCTCGGTGGACCTGCCCGACGAGCTGTCCTGTCGCGCGCACCTCGCCTACGGGCGCGCGTTGCGCAAGGACCGGCAGCACCGCCGCGCCATCCAGCTCCTCTCGCCCGTGGCGGAGAAGTGCATGTCCGCCGAGCAGCGGCCCCAGGCCCTCTATGTCCTGGGCTACTCGCAGTCGGTGGTGGACCCCAAGGCCGCCATCAACACCTATGCGACGCTCGCGCGTGACTATCCCGAGCACGGCTATGCCGATGACGCCCTGTTCTTCGAGGCGTGGCTCCTCCAACGTACGGGCCAGCTCGACAACGCCTTGGCACGCTACGAGGAGACGGCGCGTCGCTACCCGGGAGGCAACTTCGCGTCGGAGGCGCTCTTCCGGGCCTTCTGGCTGCACTCCCGGCGCGAGGCTCCCGCCGAGGCGCTGGCCGCCCTGGAGGCCGTGGAGAAACTGCCCGCGGCGTCGCGCACGGACGAGGCGCTGTGGCGCTCTCGCTACTGGCGCGCGCGTGTGCGGGAGCCCGTGCCCCTGACGAACGCGACGGCACTCGACGATTACGAGCAACTGGCCACCGAGCGACCCGCGACCTGGTACGGGATGCTGGCGCGCTCGCGGCTGGCGTTGCTGGCGCCGGAGCGACTGACACGCCTGGCTCCGCCTCCCGGGGCCGGTGGTGACGTGCCGCCGCCGGACGAGGTGTGGCCGTTGCCGCCCGGGCCGCTGCGCCATGACGCGCGCTTCGCGGCGGGCGTGGAGCTGATTCGTCTGGGGCAGCCAGGGGCGGCGGAGGAGTTGCTCGCGGTGAACTCGCGAGGGCTGGCCGAGGCTCCCGCGCGCCTGCTCTACCAGACGGTGCTGCGCACGGGACGCAAGCGGGCCGCGCGGCAGGTGGCGCGCGAGTCACTGCGTCAGGAGGTGCAGGGCCCCTTGAGCGCGGCGTCGCGTCCCGTGTGGGAGGCGACGTGGCCGCTGGCGTTCAGGAATGTCATCCAACGCTATGCGCGCGCCTCCAAGGTGGACCCGGACCTGATGCAGGGCCTCATCCGCGAGGAGAGCCGCTTCCGTCCGCAGGCGCGCTCGGCCACGGGGGCGCTGGGGCTCGCGCAGCTCATGCCCGCGACGGCGCGACAGGTGGCCAGCTCGCTCAAGCTGGGTGAGGTGGGGGAGGCGGCGCTGCTCCAGCCTTCGCAGAATGTCCGGCTGGGCTCGGCCTACCTGGGGCAGTTGCTCAACCGCTTCGGCGGCAACATGGCGTACGCGGTGGCCGCCTACAACGCGGGGCCCGGCGCGGTGGACCGCTGGCGTCATGCGCTGCCACAAGCGGAGCTGGACGAGTGGGTGGAGCACATCGCCTTCGACGAGACGCGCGAGTACGTGAAGCACGTGCTCGGCAGCTACGGCGCCTACAAGTTGCTCTACAAGGGCGAGCCCGTGCTGCTGCACCAGACGCGCGTGGGCGACGTCAGCCGAAGGTAGAGGGCGAGGGCCTGTCGCGTCCGCATGTCGCGGGCGCGTGCTCCGCCAGTCCTGGCGAAGGAGCCGCGACGTCGCGAGGTGCCCGGCTCGTCGGCTCCGGCGAGGGAGCCGCGACGTCGCGAGGTGCCCGTCTGGTCGAGCCCAGCCCGAGCGCGAAGCGTCTGCTCCGTATGGAGCACGACGCGTGCGTCGGGCGACCCGTGCGAGCCGCGTCCCCACGCCCGCTGGGGACACGGCCCGGAGCGGCCTAGAAGTTGAGGCCGCCGTCCACGTCGATGGTGCGGCCGTTGAAGTAGTCGCACTCAAGGATGAACTTCACGGCCAGCCAGATATCCTCGGGCAGGCCGATGCGGCCCACGGGAATCGAGGCCACCAGCGCGTCGCGGGCCTTCTGGTTCATGCCCTGCGTCATCGGCGTCTCAATCATGCCCGGCGCCACCGCGCCCACGCGGATGCCGAAGGGGCCGAACTCGCGCGACCACGTCACCGTGTTCGCCGCGAGCGCCGCCTTGGCGGACACGTAGTTGGACTGACCGCGGTTGCCGTGCCGGGCGATGGACGACATGTTGACGACGACGCCGTTGCCCTGGTCCGTCTCCACCATCTTCGCCACCACCTCGCGCACCATCAGCGTGGCGCCCGTGAGGTTGACGCCGATGACGGTGTTCCAGTCGGCGGTGGACAGCTTCTTCACCTGGCCCGTGGTCCGGTCCTTCTTCACCAGCAGCGCGTCGCGCAGGATGCCCGCGTTGTTGATGAGGCCGTTGAGCCCGCCCATCGCGCCGTGCGCCCAGTTCACGAAGGAGACGATGTCGTCCTCCGAGGACACATCCAGCTTGCGGCGGTGGATGCCCGCGGGCAGCGCCGCAAGCTTCTCCTCGTTGACGTCGCCCACGGCCACCTGCGCGCCCGCCTCCACCAGCCGCTGCGCGAAGTGCGCGCCCATGCCCTGGGCACCACCCGTCACCACCACCTTCAGGTCCTTGAGCTGCATGTGTCTGTCTCTCCGGTGTGTTGGGAGCGGCTGGGGAACCCTGGGGGGCCGTGCCGCCGTTGAAACCCGCCGCGCAGGCTACGCAACCCGGCCCTCCCTGGCCAGCGCCGAAGGAGTTGAAACCTGAATCGGTATTCAACTCAGGCGGGAATGAAAACGCCGCGTCGGGAACTCCGACGCGGCGCGGCACGGCCTTGGTGTGTCAGCGCGGAGCTACAGGGCGCCGGAGATGACGGCGCCCAGCCGGCGCATGCCCTCGACAATCAGGTCGGGCGGCCGGTTGGAGTAGTTGAGGCGGATGAACTCCGAGCGCGGGTTCATGGCGAAGAAGGGGCTGCCCGGGACGAAGGCGACCTTCTGCTCGACGGCTCGGGGCAGCAGGGTGTCGCCGCTGATGCCGGGGGGCAGCTTCGCCCACAGGAACATGCCGCCGTCGGGGTGCGTCCAGCTCATGCCCTCGGGCATGTGCGCCTTGAGCGCGTCCAGCATGGTGTTGGCGCGCTCCCCGTAGACCGGGCGCAGCGAGTCCAGGTGCTTGTAGTAGTCGAAGTTCTGCAACAGCTTCACCACGGCGCGCTGGGCGACGGTGGCGGTGTGCAGGTCGGTGGACTGCTTGGCGATGGTGAGGCTGCGCACGAAGTCGCGCGGGCCGGCCACCCAGCCGATGCGCAGGCCCGGGGCCAGCGTCTTGGAGAAGGTGCCCAGCGACACGACGACGCCCTGGTCGTCGAAGGCGGCCAGCGACGGCAGGTGCTCGCCCCGGAAGCGCAGCTCGCCGT
Organism: Myxococcus sp. CA039A; assembly: GCF_013336645.1. Lineage (NCBI taxonomy): Bacteria > Pseudomonadati > Myxococcota > Myxococcia > Myxococcales > Myxococcaceae > Myxococcus > Myxococcus sp. CA039A. The sequence goes on from NZ_JABUMQ010000163.1 coordinate 10,854, forward strand.
ACGGGTCGTCCTCGAGGATGAGGAAGCGGTGCTGCTGCGCCAGCCGCACCAGGGCCTTGCGGCGCTCCAGCGCCAGCGTGGTGCCCTTGGGGTTCTGGAAGTTGGCGACGACGTACAGCATCTTGGGCTTGTGCGTGGCCAGCACGCGCTCCAGGTCGTCGATGCGCATGCCGTCGTCGTCGCTCTCGACGGTGGCGAACTTCGCCTCGTAGCCGCCGAACGTCTGCAGCGCCGCGAGGTAGCTGGGGTTCTCCACGATGACCAGGTCACCGGGGTCCAGCAGCACCTTGGCCACCAGGTCGATGCCCTGCTGCGAGCCGTTGGTGATGAGAATCTGGTCCGCGTCACACACGCGTCCGGCGCGAGCCAGGTGCGTGCAGATCCACTCGCGCAGCGGGGCGTAGCCCTCCGTGGTGCTGTACTGGAGCGCGGCGCGGCCTTCCTGGGCCATGACCTGGGCGTGCGCCTCGGCGATGGCCTCCAGGGGGAAGAGCTCCGGGGCGGGCAGACCGCCGGCGAAGGAGAGGATGTCCGGGCGCTCGGCCACCTTGAGGATTTCGCGCACCGCGGACGTCTTGATGCGCGACATGCGTTGGGCGAGTCGCCAGACCGGTGGCGGGGGAAGGGGTGCGCTCATGGCGTCGGCGCTCATCTTTCACTCTCCTTGGCGAGCTCGGGAGGCACGCGGACATGCGTGTCCTCCTTGATGGAAGACAGGACGATGGTTGTCTGGGTACGGGTGACGCCCGCGATGGTGCGCAGCGTCTCCACGAGGAGCGAGTCGAGCGTCCGCGTGTTCGCCGTCTTGACCTTCACGAGGTACGAGTCCTGCCCGGCGACGCGGTGGCACTCCAGCACGTCCGGCAGCGCGAGGACCTTCTTGGCGAAGCCCTCGAAGTACTTCGGATGCTCGATGCTCACCCCGATGAAGGCGGTGATGTCCTTGCCCAGCTTCGTCGCGTCGACGCGCGCCGCGTAGCCGGTGATGACGCCCCGCTCCTCCAGCTTGCGGATGCGCTCGGCCACCGCTGGCTGGGACAGCCCCACCGCTCGGGAGAGCTCCAACTGCGTCGCGCGGCCGTCGCGCTGCAGCAGGTCCACCAGGCGGAAGTCGAGCTCATCCAAGGGCATGGGCGGGATGGACCTTATTTTTATAAGTGCCTTGAGGTTTCGACAGCTAAATTAAATTTGGCATGCAAAATAAGCAAGTGGGGCGAAATCGCAAGTCCGAATGACGTGGGAGGTCGCTCGGAGGGCAGATTGCTCACGGGGAGTCAGGGGCGCAGGGAGTTGTCTGCACGCGGGGTCTGGTGCGGGCATTCGCCTCGCGGGTGATGCGTGGAGCGCGGCCTCGACGGGCGGACCCGGAGGCGGGCGTCACAGGTGCGGCGGGGCCCTTCCCTTGAGGAGGAGCCCCTGGACCGCGGTCAGCCGTTGTAGCTGCAGAGCCACTTGTTGAACGGCGTGCGCTGACACTCGCACTCGCCTTCCGCGCCGTCGTTCCAGGTGCAGTTGGTGACCGCGCCAGGGCGACAGAAGGTGCCGACGAGGGACTCGCAGACGCCGGCGAGCTCGGAGGACACCTGCTCGGTCTGCAAGCTGTTCTCGGCGCCTTCCGAGAGCGCCTCGTCGCCCGCTTCGATTCCACCACACGCCGACAGACTGAAGGCCAGGACCACCATCCAGATTGCTCGCATGACTACCTCCATGGTTTCGCGCGGAATGCTCGAAACGCATGGTTAGCTTATCTGGAGGGGACAGGACTGGGCAGAGGGGCGCTGGGACGCCGCGCGGGCGCGGAGGGCCGAGCGGCGCGGTGCACTGGCCCGAAGAGAGTCATTCGAAACGAATGACCGAATCACTTGAGATGCTCTTCACGGAGTCAGTCGATGGGTGTTTCGCGGGGGAGCTGGCGCACGGAGTGGCCCTTCTTCTGGAGGAGGGCGACGATGCCCTCGGGGCCGACGACGTGGCCGGCGCCCACGACGACCAGGTGCACGCGAGGCTCGGTGAGCAGGGCTTCCAGGCGTGAGGCCATCTGCACGTTGCGCTCGAAGAAGACGCGCTCGTAGACGGGGCGGTAGGTGGTGTCCTTGGCGCCTTCGAGGAGGAGGCCCGCCATGCCGTCCGCGTCGCCGGCCTTCCAGGCGGAGGTGAGCGCCTCGACGATTTCACCGGGGCCCTGTTCGCGGCGGAGCTGGTCTCGGAGCATGAGGTCCTGGAGGTTGTCGGGGGTGCCGGAGAGCATGCGGAACTGAGCTTCGGCGCTCTCCAGCTCCAGCACCTGCTTGTGGGCGGCGTGGGCGCGGTCGAGGAAGGCGCGGTCCACGCCGTGGCCCTGCTCGTAGCCTGCGGCCTTGAACTCCAGGTTGTTGAGGACGATGCCGGCGAGCCAGGGGCGCAGGCGCTCCAGTCCCTGGGGTTGCACGCCCAGGCGCGTGGCGGCGCGGCTCAAGAGGTCGCGGGTGCTGGGGTCCAGGCGTTGGGAGAGGCTCTGTCCTTCGGGGAAGGTGCCCAGCTCGCGCACGAGCTTCTGCATGGCGGCCTCGTCCGTCCGAGTGGTGTCCACCTCGACAGCGAGGACGTGGGCCTTGGTGAAGGCGGACTCCATGGAGGAGGGCAGGGTGAGGGCGCCGGCCTTGCCCATGTGGATGGAGCCGACGAGGTACGCGGTGCCGCCGCGCGGGTCCTTCACTTCCCACAGGAAGGCGTTGCCCGTGTCGACCGGGGTGTACTTCTTCGCGGCGGGCGTGGAGGCACAGCCCGCGCCGAGCAGGGCGACGAGGAGCAGCGACAGCGGCAGGGACGACGGGCGCTTCATGGTGTGGGCTTCCCCCGGGATGGTCCACGCATCGAACCATTCGGGTGCCTGCCGCGTCGAGGTGTGATGCCTCGGGTCAGTCCCGCTTCAAGATGACGCCGTCGTCACTGATGGCGTAGCTCGCGCCGGGGTCCATGACCTCGGGCTTGAGGCCGCAGCGCTCTGCTTCGTTGGGCGTGAAGTGGACGAAGGTCATCCGCTCTCCGCGCACCAACCAGGCGTCATAGGTGTCGAGCGTGTAAAGGCATCGCGTCATGGCATCGGCATCCTTGGGCGGGGACGTTCCCGGAGGAAGGAAGTCCTCCAGTGCGATTTGGAGCGCCTTGAGCTGGTGTCCTTCTACGGTGGTGGAGCCGTCCTTGCTCCAGGATGGGAACTGGATGCTGTTTGCGACCTCAGGGGGCGCGAGCGGCGCTTGGGGCCGTGAGCGAACGAGGTGACAGCCGCCGAGCGTGAGCGTGAGCACGCAGAGACTGAGACGCTTCATCTTATGGGCCTCGTGCGAGAGAGAGAGGGGCCGGCAGAGAACTGTCATTCGCCGCGCCGGTCGTCCGTGATCTTCCGGGTGGCCTTGAACTCCCCATCCTGGAGTTCATAGACGGGTCGCTCCTGAAAGTCGTAGAGATAGACTTCGCAGATTGGATTGAACATGACGCGGAAGTAGAAGCGTTGACGAGCCGCCTGGAGATCTTCATTGGAGAAGGTCGTGATGGCGGGGTGGCTGTGGTAGTCCGCGAAGATGCGGATGCTCCGCGCTTCGGGGTCGCTGACAGTGGCCGGCACGGAGCATGACTTCCGCCCACCTGGAAGTTGTCGGGGCGAGCTGATGGAAGACGGCTGGCTGGCGAAGAAGGCTGGGTCCGCGTCGCGCTGATAGATGAGGCCACAGTACTCCTGTCCCTCTCTCCGGTTTCCGGCCGTGGCTCCGGGGAGCTGCCGGACCGCTTCGCAGAGCCTGGGTGCCAATGCCGTCAGGCTGTCGTGGGGGCCAAGCATGGGGCCCGCGACGACAATGTGTCCCGTAGCGTCACGCCAGAACCTGGAGGCGCCACTTCCACCGCAGCCGCCACTCAGGGCGCTCACGAGCAGCACGAGCCAAACGGGGGATGGGGCCATTGCTTCTACCTGCTCCGTAGTGAAGGGGCGAAGGACCGCCCATGCTTACAAGCCCGGCTATGCCTTGGGGAAGGACGTTGCGCGTCGCGCTACCTCGCTGGCCGCCGCCGGAGAGCGGGTGTTGTTCCAGGCTGAAGACCACCCCGCTGACCCCCGCGCCATTCGGGGTACGCTCCGCCGAGTGGAGACATGAGGTCTCCAGGTGACGCCCTGCGTCGCCCACAGTCCATGACGCGCGGAGCCATTCTCCGCGCTTTGACAACCCCGTCGAGCGGGTGCTACCGCTAGGTGAAACATGAATCGGCCTTCAACTTCTCCAGACCGCTCCGGACCCGTCACGCCGCGAGGACAGCGGACGCGTGCGAAGCTGCTGAAGGCCGCCGAGTCGGTCTTCGGAGAGAAGGGCTACGAGCGCGCCTCCATCGCGGACATCACCCGCAAGGGCGGCGTGGCGCTCGGCACGTTCTACGTCTACTTCCCGGACAAGCAGTCCATCTTCGTCGAGGTCGTCGACGACCTGGGCACCCGCCTGCGTCGCCTCATCGGTGAGTCCACCGCCGCGTGCGACAGCCGCATGGACGTGGAGCGCGAGGGCCTGCGCACCTTCTTCCAGTTCGTCCGCCAGCACCCCAACCTCTACCGCGTCGTGCGCCAGGCCGAGTTCGTCGACGCCGACTGCTACCGCCGCTACTACGACCGCTTCGCCAAGGGCTACGTCAACGGCCTGTCCATCGCCATGGACGCGGGCGAAGTGCGCCGCATGGACCCGGAGGCGCTCGCCTACTGCCTGATGGGCATCGCCGACTTCCTCGGCATGCGCTGGGTCCTCTGGGAAGAAGACCCGGGCCTGGAGCGCGTGCTCGACACCGCCATGGGCCTCATCCGCCACGGATTGGATGCCCGCTCGGCCGCTCCCGCGCGCAACAGCGTCAAGTCCACCCCCTCCAAGGCGAGCCCCGCGAAGGCCGCCCCCGCCAAGAAGAAGAACACCCTGCGTCCCGCGCGCCGCCCGGCGCGGAGCGCCCGGAGCTGAGAAGACCGCACATGCGATACGCGCAGATCCTCGCCACTGGCCGTTACGTCCCCGAGAAGGTCCTCACCAACGCGGACGTCGAGAAGATTCTCGGCGAGCCAGTGGACGAGTGGCTCCAGCAGAACGTGGGCATCAAGGAACGCCACGTCATGGCCGACACCGAGGCCACCAGTGACCTCTGTGTCGCCGCCGCCCGTCAGGCCCTGGAGCGCTCCGGGACGAAGCCCGAGGAGCTGGACCTCATCATCGTCGCCACCGACACGCCCGACTACCTGAGCCCCGCCACCTCCTCCGTGGTGCAGGCCAAGCTGGGCGCCGCCAACGCCGGCACCTACGACCTCAACTGCGCGTGCGCCGGGTGGGTGACGGCGCTGGACGTGGGCTCGAAGACCATCGCCGCGGATGACGGCTACCACCGCATCCTCGTGGTCGGCGCGTACGGCATGACGCGCTACGTGAACTGGAAGGACAAGAAGACCTGCACCCTGTTCGCGGACGGCGCGGGCGCGGTGGTGCTCGGCGCGGGAGACAAGCCCGGCTTCATGGGCGCTCGGCTCCTGGCCAATGGCGAGTACCACGACGCGCTCGGCATCTACACCGGCGGCACCCACCGCCCCGCCACCGCGGAGACGCTGCCCCTCACCGGTGGCAAGCCCGCCGTCCAGTTCGTCCGCAAGTTCCCCGCCACGTTCAACACCGAGCGCTGGCCCATGCTGTTGGACCAGCTCCTCAAGAAGCAGTCGCAGACGCTGGACGACGTGAAGCTCTTCGTCTTCACCCAGCTCAACCTGCGCACCATCGAGGCCACGATGAAGGTGCTCGGCCAGCCCATGGCCAAGGCGCACTACACGATGGACAAGTGGGGTTACACCGGCTCGGCCTGCATCCCGATGACGCTCGATGACGCCGTCGTCCAGGGCAAGGTGCGACGGGGCGACCTGGTGGCCTTCTGTGCCAGCGGCGGTGGTCTCGCCATGGCCTCCGCCCTCTACCGCTGGACGGCCTGAGTCTTGGAGGCGCGCATGTTCATCGGCGACTGGATGGGGCGGGGCGCCCTGTACTGGCCCGAGCACGTCGCGGTGGTGGACACGGCCAAGGGTGACGCCGGCCGCTTCACCTACCGTGCCCTGAACACGCGCGCCGAGGCGCTCGGCGGCTGGCTGCGCGACGTGGCCGGCGTGAAGCGCGGCGACCGCGTGGGCATCGTCGCCCACAACGGCGTCGAGTACCTGGATGCGCTCTATGCCTGCGGCAAGCTGGGCGCCATATTCGTCCCCTACAACTGGCGCCTGCACGCCACCGAGCTGACGGACCTGGTCCGCGCCATCCGCCCGCGCGTGCTCCTCTTCGGCGACGACTTCCGCGACGCCGTGGCCCAGGTGCGCGAGAGCATCGGCGACTCGCTCAGCCTCGTGTCCCTGGAGTCGCAAGGGCTGCCGGGCGCCGCCGCGTACACGGACGTCCTCGCGCACCGCTCCGCCGAGCCCGTGAAGAACGACGCGGTGTCCGAGGAGGACACCCTGTGTCTGCTCTTCACCGGCGGCACCACGGGCCGCTCGAAGGGTGCGTGCATCAGCTACCGCATGGTGGCGTGGAATACGCTCAACACGCTGGTGCATGAGCTGCGCCCCGGCGACGTCACGGTGACGCACACGCCCATGTTCCACACGGGCGGGCTGCTCGTGTACTCGGTGCCTTTGCTCACCGCGGGCGGCACCATCGTCATCATGCGCAGGTGGGACCCGGAGGAGCTGCTCACGCTCATCCCGCGCGAGAAGGTATCGCTCTTCTTCGCGGTGCCCACGCAATACCAGCAACTGCTCGACTCGCCGCGCTTCGCCACGACGGACTTCTCCACCGTGCGCTTCATGACCAGCGGCGGCGCGGCGCTGCCCGTGCCGCTGATTCAAGCGTGGCAGGCCGTGCACGCGGTGCCCTTCAAGCAGGGCTTCGGGATGACGGAGTTCGGCCCGGGAATCTTCAGCATGGGGCCCGAGTTCGCGGTGTCGAAGGCGGGCTCCATCGGCCGCCCCAACTACTTCATCGCCGCGAAGCTGGTGGACGACGACGGCCGCGAGGTGCCGACGGGCGACGTGGGTGAGCTGCTCCTCAAGGGCCCCTCCATGTGCTCGGGCTACTTCGAGGACGAGGCCGCCACGCGCGAGGCCATCGACCCGGATGGCTGGTTCCACACCGGCGACCTGGCTCGCAAGGACGCGGACGGCTTCTTCACCATCGCGGGTCGCAAGAAGGACATGTTCATCTCCGGCGGAGAGAACGTGTACCCGCTGGAGCTGGAGTCGGCCCTCTACGAGCACCCCGCCGTGCAGCAGTGCTCGGTCATCGGCATGCCCGATGCGAAGTGGGGCGAGGTCGGCCGGGCCTTCGTGGTGCTCAAGCCCGGCGAGGCCTGCTCCACGGAGGTGTTGATGGAGCACCTGCGCGGGAGGCTCGCGCGCTTCAAGGTGCCCAAGCGGGTGGAATTGGTGGAGCGCCTGCCCATCTCCGCGGCGGGAAAGATTCTCAAGCGCGAGCTGCGCGAGGCGGCCATCGCCGCCGATGCGGAGGGCCGATGACACCCTCCGTGTCCGACGCGCCGCGCTGAGCCATTCACGGAGGGCCCTGGAGTCAGGCCCTTCGCATTGACGACTGTCGTCACATCCCGGCGGTGACGCCGGAGGGAAGAGGAGCACTCACATGAAGAAGAAGCTGCTGTCCGCGGTCATGGTTTGCGCGCTGGGCCTCGTAGGCTGCGGAGATGATGACGACAAGGACCCGCCCGTCGAGGCGCCCAAGCTGAACAGCTCCGCCAACATCCTCGCGTTCCTCGAGGGCAAGACGCTGCTGATGACGGGGGCCAACATCCCCAGCCACCCCAATGGCTTCAGCGAAGATGTCGACTTTGGCGCGTCGTCCCAGTGTTACCAGAGCGTCACCATGTCGGTGGCGGGTGGCAACTTCAAGGTCGACAGCATCCCGGGCACCATCACCGATGGCGCCTGCAACCATGACGCGCCGAAGAACCCGCTCTCCTTCACCTCCAACACCGTCCTCATCGAGAACGTGGCGTCCGACGGAAGCTGCTTCGACGTGACGTTCACCTTCCCGGGTGGCCTGGTGCAGGAAGGCCGTGGCGGCTTCACCGCGGACCAGAAGACGCTCAAGCTGGAGATCTTCTTCAAGAACCAGTCGACGGGCAGCCGCTGCGCCAACGGCGCGGTGGGCGCGGCCGGTACCGTGACGCTCAACGGCTCCGCCTTCACGGGCAACGCCGTGCAGACGTACGCCGTCCGGTAGACCGCCGCACCTCGTGCCGGAGGGAGGGTGCGCTCCCGCCCTCTCTCTGGACGAAGGACTGGACGCGGGCGCTCGCCGCCCCGTCCCAGGAGCACGGCCGTACGCAGCGCCAGCGACAGTGGTGACATCCGAGCCCGGTGCACCGGGAGTGCCCCGCGCGCGGGGCCGAGGTGGATATGACGGGAAGTGGGTTTGAAGCACGCGAGACGCTGCGCCGAGGCGCGAGGGTGCTCGCGGCGCTGGGGCTCGTGGGACTGGCGACGCCGGCCGCCGCGCAGAGCACTCCGGTGCCAGGGTTGTACGCCGAGTGGCTGGAGGCGAAGGACCGCGAGGAGGACGCCGAGCCTCGTGAGCTCACCCTCATCAACTACTTCTTCACCCGCGTCTCCATGACGAACCAGGTCGGTGACCCGGCGGGCCTGCGCGGCGTGTCGCTGGGGCCCATCGGCTCGCCGGTGGGCAGCGCGGTGAGCACCGAGTCAGGCCGCTCCGCGTACTTCATCGAGCAGCGCTGGATTCCCGTCATCGAGTACAGCCCCTTCTTCGTCGACGGGCTGGCGTCCTTCCGCGCGCAGTTCGAGGTGGACTTCCTCTGGGGTCGCTCGGCCAACACCATTGGTCAGAACGAGGGCGGCGGCTTCAACGCCGACCAGGTGAACATCCAGACGAAGAACGTCAACGTCGCCATCTACCCGACGCGCAATCCCAGCCAGCTCACGCTGCTCGTCGGCACGCAGCCCGTCTACGACAACGCCCATGACCCGACGCGCACGCCGCTGTCGGACCTCACGCGCACCGGCTACAAGCTGGCCTTCCTCGGCAGCGACGCGACGGGCCTCTCCATCTTCAGCGGAATCAAGGGCAACGCGCGCGTCAGCCTGATGCCGCTGGGCACCGCGCAGGCGGACCGCGCCACGAAGAACGACCCGCGCCTGAAGTACATCTGGCTGGCGATGGCGGACTACGTCTACCCGGTGCGCCCCAACACCAACGTGGGCGCGTCGTTCTGGTACCTGAACGACGACACCAAGGGTGACGCGTACGCCTTCGAGGGTCTGGTGAAGAGCGGCCCGTCGTCCTCGGGTCTGCCCGGCTTCACCGGCACCGCGCGCTTCAACATCAACCGTCCCACCGGCAACGTCTTCTGGGCGGGTGCGCACTTCAATCACAACATCGACTTCCGCAACGGCCGGCTCGGGGCCTCCGGCTTCGTCATGTACAACGGCGGCAAGTACGAGAGCGACGACCCGGAAAACTCGGTGCTCGACGAGCTGGATATCTCCGGCGTGTCCGCCAACCTGGAGGTCATGTACCAGTGGGGCCGTGGCCCCGGCGACGTCATCACCGTGGAGGGCATGTTCTCCTCGGGTGACTCCAATCTGGAGGATGAGAAGTACACGGGCGCCTTCACGCTGAACCAGTACGGCCTGCCGGGCGCGGTGTGGTTCAACCACAAGATGCTCATCCTGTTCCCCTTCACCAGCACGGTGAACAACTACACGGGCGCGGTGACCGACATCTCCAACCAGGGCTACGGCCTGCGCGCGGGCATCGCCTCGGCGGCGTGGGACATCATCCCCAACAAGCTCAACCTCAAGGTGGCCACGGGCCTGGCCAACGCGGGGGCGGACCCGGCGCGCTGGGTGGCTGATGTGCGGCGCGGCCGGTTCATCGGCGCGGAGGTCAACGCGGAGCTTCGCTACCACCTCCGCTACCTGATGACCGTGGGTCTCCACGGCGGCTACCTCTTCCGCGGCAGCTTCTACGACGGTGCGACCACCGTGCGGAGCGACCCGTGGGCGGCCTTCACCACCTTCACCTGGTACGCGTTCTGACCATGAGCTCCTCCCGCGCTTTCACCGCGTTGCTCCTCGCGGCGGGGCTGTCCTCCGCCGGTTGCGTGCGCTCGTATGCTGGCGAGTCCGCGCTGTCCTTCCAGGACCTCGACTACTCCACCGAGGGCACCAAGCAGCCCTGGCCCGTGCACCGCGCCGCGCTGCCGGACGTCACGGCCCGCTACAAGCTGGCCACCGAACTGCACGTCGCCTACGTGGACCTGCCGGCCTCGTCGCCGGACGCGAAGACGGTGGTCTTCGTGCACGGCCTTGGCTCCTATCTGAAGTTCTGGCGGGCGCAGCTGGACGTGTTCCAGGCGCAGGGCTATCGCGTCATCGCGGTGGACCTGCCGGGCTTCGGCAAGTCCGACAAGCCGGCGACCTTCCCGTACACCATGGAGGCGATGGCCGACGTGGTGCACGAGCTGACGCGTGGGCTGGGTGTGGACAAGCCCATCCTCGCGGGACACTCGATGGGTGGGCAGACTTCGCTGTCGTACGCCATCCGCTATCCGGAGTCGCTCAGCGCGCTGGTGCTGGTGTCGCCGGCCGGGTTCGAGAAGTTCAGCTGGAAGGAGAAGGCGTGGTTCGCGCGGGTGATGAGCGCGGACTTCATCAAGTACGCGCCCGAGGCGAACATCTGGGGCAGCGTGCGCCAGGGCAACTTCATGCACTGGGGGCCACAGCTTGACTGGCTGGTTGAGGAGCGCGTGCGGCTGGCGAAGTCGCCCGAGTTCGACTCGTACGCCTACGCCAACGTCCGCACGGTGCGGGGGCTGGCGCACAACGACTTCGTGCGTGAGGGCCTCCAGCACGTCACGGTGCCCACGCTCATCGTCTACGGCACGGATGACCGGCTGATTCCCAACCCGTTCCTCCACGGCGGCGACGCGCGCGACATCATGGAGTACGGCGCGTCCCGAATCCCTGGTGCCGCGCTGGCGCCGATGAAGGGCTGTGGCCACACGGTGCAGCTCGACTGCCCGGCGCCGTTCAACGAGACGGTGCTCGCGTTCCTGAAGGACCCGGAGGCGGCGAAGCCCTTCGTCCCGAAGGAGGAGCCGAAGGACAAGGCACCGAAGCCGGGTGAGCCCGCGCCAGTGCCGGGGGCACCAGGGAACCAGCCCTCGCCCACGCCCGCGCAGAACGACGCGCCAGCTCCGTCGGATGGCCCGAGGCCGTGAGTGCGTCGGTGCCGCCGCATCCTCGGTGGGATGTGGCGGCGGGTGGTGCTCGCGAGGAGACGCGTCGTGCTGGATGCGTGACGGTGTTGGCGTGGATGCGAGGTCGTCGTCCGGTGCTCGCGACATGGGGACGGCCTCATCCTCGGTGTGGATGAGGCGCGTCGCCCCGGCCCGTGACGCGAGGACGGCCGCATCCACTCCCCCACGGCGTGGATGGGCCGTCGACCGGCGCCCTCGGTGACGAAGGTGCCGGAGCTCGCTGTCACGGTGCTGTCGAAGGACGAGGCGCTTCCGTCCTTCCTGGTGTGATGCCGAACCGGCCCGTGACTCCCGGCGGCGCCTGGACGTCGGCGTGCCGGGAGCCCGTGGCGCGTGCCTTACGGAATGGTGTGGTTGCGCACCATGCTGTACTGCACCGCCGCGGTCAGGTCCTTCGAGTTGAAGTGCCCGTAGGGATAGGCCGAGTAGACCTTCTCCCCATTCTGACCGGGGATGCGGGAGGTGTACTCGCCGTAGACGATGCCTCCGTAGTTGATGATTTCATCGGCCGTGGAATAGATGCTGTAGCGGTAGGCACCCTCGTAGCCGCTCGTGGAGCGCAGGTTGTCCAGGTACGCGGAGCGCCCCATCACCAGGCCGAAGTAGAGATAGCCCGGATACAGGCCGTTGGTGGAGCCACACGTCGGAGTCGACGGGCCCGTCTGGTAGCAGGACGTGAGGCCCAGGTTCGCGCCGGCGATTCCGACGAAGGTGTCCACCGAGCCGGTGAGCGCCGCGCCGACGTTGTACGCGCCGCCGTTGGCCGAGTCATTCGCCGAGCCGCCAAGGATGGCCTTGCGCGCGAGCGTCACGCCCATGGAGTGGGTGACGATGTCCACCTTCGTCGCGCCGGTGTACGCCTTCACCGCCTCGATGAACTTGCGCACCTTCATGACGTTCGTCTTCGAGTGGTACTGGACCGCGGTCTGCATGATTTCCGCGGGGCCCCACGTCGTCGCGTACAGCTCGCTCGGCTTGTAGCCGTTGGCGAGGAAGTACTCGATGGAGGCGTTCCAGCCCGACTGGCCGGCGGTGCCGGTGCCCACGGCCTTGTCGGAGTTGCCGTGGATGAAGATGACGGGCGTGTTCACCACGGTGTCGGTGCCGCTCGCCTTGCCGCCGAAGCTGCCGCCGACGAGGTCGGCGCGGGGGAAGTCGTAGCTGTCGTAGCCGTTGGCGGAGAGCCACTGACGGAAGTGCGTGGTGAGGCCCGCGGTGGAGACAGCGGCGGACTCGGTGGTGCCGAGCTGCTCGGCGGCGGGGGCTTCGGGAGCGAGTGATTCCTCGTGCTCGGGTCCGCAGCCAGTGAGGGCGCCGACGAGCAGCGGGGCCATGAGGAACAGCGAATGCCGCAATCGCATGGAGGACTCCTTCTGTTGTGGGGGATGCGCGCCCGGACCAATGAAAGTCATCGAGCGCGAGACACAGTGTAGAGACATCTCGTGCGCGCGTCGCCCGCCACGTGAACGTGCATTCACGTTGTCGCGCTGCGTCGCGTGATACTCACGGGGACATGAGCGCACGCAAGGTCGTCATTCCGAAAGCCGGTGGATATGGGCAGCTCCGACTTGAAAACCTGAATCAACTTTCACCTGGGCCGGGGGAGGTGGTGGTGGCCACCGAGGCCATCGGGGTGAACTATGCGGACTGCGTCATTCGCATGGGCCTGTACGCCTCCGCGAAGGAGTATGTGGGGTGGCCGATTACCCCCGGCTTCGAGTTCGCGGGCACGGTGCAGTCGGTGGGTTCCGGTGTGGAGGACCTGTCGCCCGGGGCGCGGGTGTTCGGGGTGACGCGGTTCGGCGGGTATGCGACGCACGTCGCGGTGCCTCGGCACCAGGTGTTCGCGCTGCCGTCGAAGCTGACGATGGAGCAGGCGGCGGGATTTCCGGCGGTGTTCCTGACGGCGTACTACGCGCTGTTCGAGCTGGCGCATCCGAGGCCGGGGACGAACGTGCTGGTGCACTCGGCGGCGGGCGG
>NZ_JABUMQ010000164.1:0-24115 GCF_013336645.1 Myxococcus sp. CA039A
GGGCTGGTGGGCCTGGGCGCCGGGATGCTGCTGCTGGCGCTGACGGGCGCGGGGCTGTGGCTGGCGCAGGCGCTGCGAGGCTTCTATTCGGGGCCGGACGCGTCGTGGGCGGAGCTGTCGCGTCAGGTCGGGGAGCGGCTCACGGTGGACGCCGCCTGTGTGGCGGTGACCTGTGTGGGGATGGGCCTGTTCGCCCTCTTCGCGGCACACCCAAGGCAGGTGGGCCTGGGCTGGGTGTTGCTGCTCGCGGCGGACCTGTATCGCGTCAGCGAGCCCATCTATGTCTCGTGTGACCAGCGGCTGCTCACCACGGCGCCGCCGTTCGTGGAGGAACTCCAGCGGCGCGAGGGCCCGTCCCTGCCAGGCCGCGCGCGCGTCTACACCGCGTCGGGCATCGCCCTGCCGGAGACGGTGGAGGGGCTGACTCCGGATGAGGCGCAGGTGGCGGGTACGCGGATGGTGCTCGCGGCGGACAGCGCGTCGGCGTGGGGCGTGGAGAGCGCGAACTGGTACCTGCCCGCGTTGTCCGCTCGCGTGGCGGACCTCCTGAAGGATCAGCGTCAGTGGTGGAACCGGTATGGGCCGCTCGCGGGCGTGAGCTACTTCGTCGCGGATGAGACCCAGGTGGAGGAGCGCCGGCTGCGGAACAACGTGTTGTCCACGAGCGAGCCGTTCAAGGTCTCCCTGCTCGCGCATCCCCGACCCCTGCCGCGCGTCTACCTCGCCGCGCCTCGGTGCGTGTCGGGCCCGGAGGAGAGCCTGGCTGTCATCGCCTCGCCCGACTTCGTCCCCGGCCAGCAGGCCGTCGTCGAGTGTCGCGAGCCCTTGCCCACGGCGCCTCCGGGAGGGGACCCCGGGAAGGCCACGCTCACGCGCTACGGAGTGGACGAAGTGGAGGTGGAGGTCGATGCCACGCGTCCCTCCGTCCTGGTGCTGTCGGACGCGTACTTCACGGGCTGGAGCGCCACCGTGGATGAGGTTCCGACGGAGGTCCTTCCCGCGAACCACGCACTGCGCGCCGTGGCCGTCCCCGCGGGAGCACACCGCGTGGTGTGGCGGTATGCCCCTCCCGGTGAAGCGGCCTCCCTGGCGGTGAGCGGACTGGGTCTGCTGCTCTGTCTGCTCACCTGGGTGGCCGCGCCGCTGCGCGGACGGCTGCGTCGCGAAGGGCCCGCATCCTCCGAGCCCCCGCGCGCGGCGACGACGCCCTGACGCACTCACACCAGGGCGTCAGGGTGCCGCTAGTTACATGAGAACGTGTACGTGCCCGGCGTGCTCCAGGTGCCATCCGCGTTGATGTTGCGCACGGTGTAGCCGCTGAACGGATACGTCGTGGTCCAGCAGTCGCGAGCACGCACGTCGTTGCGGACGGCGGCGGAGAGGTCCCAGTTGCCCCTGCGACGCAGCTTCTCGTACGCGGCGATTCGGTCGATGGCGTCCACCCACGTGGAGTCGGCGGCCAGCACGTCGCGGCGCTTCTCGATGAACTTCTGAAGCCACGCGGACTCGGTGATGCCGTTGTGGCCCACCGCGGGCGCCACCTGTCCGGTGTTGCCCAGCGCGATGTTCGTCGCGCGCGTCAGGCTCTTCACGCCGGACTCGCCGTGGTTGATGTACGCGTCATACAGCGCCATCTTCGACAGGGCCTGGGAGGCGCCCCACTTGTTCGCCTCGTTCATCGCCGGCGTGTAATAGAACTGGTCGCTGACCTGGTCCTGGCACGCCTTGAAGTCCGCGCGCGTCGTCGTGTTGTTGTAGCTGGTGGCCCAATCCGCCGTCCAATTGCCGATGACGTCCAGCTCCGACGTGGATGGCTGGGATTGACCCGTGGACAGGAAGCGGTTGTTGATGGTCGTCAGCCCCGGCATGTACTTGGCCATGATGTTGCCGTTGGCCGCGCTGCGCCGGGCGTTGTAGCACTGGATGACCTGGATGGCGTCGCCCGTGCCCGTGCAGAAGCCCGCGCGTCCATTCGTGTAGCCACGCCCGTCCTGGATGTTCTCCGAGTACGCATAGTCGATGGTGGGCGTGTCGTTCTCCCAGATGCTGGTGAGCGCCTCCGCCACCTTCTTCTGGTTCGCCGTCAGCCCCGTCACCGGCGGCACGGTGCCCCCACAGCTCGGGTCGCTGATGACGACGTTCGTCGCGGTGAACGACGTGTTCGTGTTCGTCGAATAGTAGAACGTGTACGACGCATTCACGCCCACGGTGAGCCCCGACGTCCGCGAGTACGTACACGTGGAGCCGCTCTGCGTGTGCGTCCAGCCCGGCTCGTCGTGGTCACACGTCACGCCGCTGGGGACGCCGAACGCAATCGTCGGACTCGTCATCGCGCTGGTGCCCGTGTTCTGGAACACCAGGGTGCCCCACCAGTCCGCGCCCACGTAGGTGTTCGTCGTAATCACATACGAGCAGGCCGCGAGCCCCTGCTCCGCCTGTCCCACCTCCGCCTCGTCCCCCCCTGCCTCCGGTGCGCAGCCGGCGACCGCCGCTCCTACCCACACCAGCATTCCCCACTTCATCCACAATGAATCATTCCGACGCTGTCCCATGCGCGCTCTCCTTGGCTTCGGCCGGCTCCGACACCTGGAGCGGCTGAAGCTTCAGCTACCTCTGGAAGAGCAGAAAGTCAGTTAAAACCGGTCGGACGTCTTCTTGCTTGTCTTGCGAACGACCTGGCTTCCAGCCGAGCGCGAACCGGCGTGCTTATCCTGTCTTCAGGTCACTTCAGCGCGAGGAGGGACGTGATGTCTTTGGAGACGATTCTAGTGTGGGCGGTCATCGGCCTCATCGCCGGGTGGTTGGCGTCGGCCGTCGTGGGTGGCGGCTATGGCATCATCGGAGACATCGTGGTGGGTGTGGTGGGCGCGTTCCTGGGTGGTTTCATCTTCCGCGCCCTGGGTGCGGGGCAGCCCTTCGGTGGAATCGCGGGGACCATCTTCGTGGCCTTCATCGGAGCGGTTGTCCTGCTGCTCATCTTGAGAGCCATTCGTTCGAGCACCGTCCGCAGAACATGAGTGGGCGGTGTCAGGTGCTGCGCCAGCCTTCGATGGCGGTGACGACGGCGGCGAGCATCATGAGGCCCCCCACGGTTTGAGCGACGCGCGCGCTGGCGGAGGGACGTGACTCCAGCCAGCCGCGTGCGCGGTCCGCGGCGAGCGCGACGGCGCCATACACCGCGGCTTGAGTGAGCGCGATGATGGCGCCGAGCGCCAGGGCCTGGAGCCAGATGGGCCCATATTCCGGCCGCAGGAACTGCGGGAAGACGGCGAGCATGAAGACGTACGCCTTCGGGTTGAGCAGGTTGGTGAGGGCTCCCTGACGGAACGTCGCCGCCGCCGAGCGCTGCCCCGACTGTGACGACGCGGAGAATGCGGCCGGGCTGCGCACGAGCGACAGGCCCATCCAGGCCACGTACAGCGCGCCCACCCACAAGAGGGCATTGAACGCGGCGGGCATGACGGTGAGCAGCACGGCGACGCCCGTCGCGCCGACCAGGACGTGGCACGCGGCCCCGGCGATGATGCCACCCACCGCGGACAGCCCCGCGCGGCGGCCTCCCACCAGGGAACTGGCCAGGACGAACGCCATGTCCAGCCCCGGGAGGATGACGATGCCAAACACCAACACGAAGAACAGCCACAGGTGCGAGGTCTGCGTCATCGGATTCCGCGAGCCTTTCCGTCAGCGCCAGCGCCCGGAGGGGGGGGGGCGAGGCCATGAACGGCACCGTACGGGGCATGTAGGGCGGAATCGGTCCTGATTCGGACAGGGCTCCAGCGTGAAGCCGGAGTCCGTCCCTGCTCGGTCCAGTGGTGCCGCGAATCGGGGTGACGCCTGGCCGGAGTCGTTGCTCCCGGAGCCCGGCCCGTTGTCGCTGTTCTCAGAGCCCGTCGTCGCTGCGCCCAGCGCCCGTTGTGGTTGCTCCCGGAGCCCAGCCCGTCGTCGCTGCTCCCAGCGCCCGTTGTGGTTGCTCCCGGAGCCCAGCCCGTCGTCGCTGCTCCCAGCGCACGGCCTGTTGTCGCTGCTACCGGAGCCCGGCCCGTTGTCGCTGCTCCCAGAGCCCGGCCCGTTAGGGCGGGCTCCGATGCATCGGTCCTCCCGGTCGGTGACGGGGGTGTGTGCGAAGTCCCCTCACGACGAGTGTGGGACGCCGACCCGGGACCCTTCTGGTTTTTCTTCACCTGGGGTGAATACGAGCGGGCTTCGTCGGACTTCGGGCGCCCTGGGCATTAGGTTCGCGCCCCATGTCCCGTCCCACCACGCGTGTGCTCACCGTGCTCGAGCTGTTGCAGACGCATGGGCGGATGAGCGGCTCGGAGCTGGCGCGGCGGCTGGAGGTGGACCGGCGCACGGTGCGTCGCTACATCCTGAAGCTGGAGGAACTGGGCATCCCCATCACCGCCGAGCGCGGACGCGACGGCGCCTACATGCTGGTGGCGGGTTTCAAGCTGCCGCCCATGATGTTCACCGATGACGAAGTCCTGGCGCTGTCCGTGGGCCTGCTGGCCGCGCGGGGCATGGGACTGTCGGAAGCGGCACCCGCGGTGGCCAGCGCCCAGGCGAAGCTGGAGCGGGTGATGCCCGCGCCGCTCAAGCGGCGGGTGAGGGCGGTGGACGAGTCGGTGACGCTCGACATCTCCGGCTCACGGGCGACGCTGGACAACACCGCGCTCGTCGCGCTCAGCGCCGCGGCGCAGCAGCGGCAGCGCGTGCGCCTGTCCTACCGCGCCGCACGGGACGAGGACACCGAACGCGAGTTCGACACCTATGGCCTCGTCTGGCGCGGCGGACGCTGGTACGCGGTGGGCGTCTGCCACCTGCGCCAGGGGCTGCGCACGTTCCGGTTGGACCGCGTGCGCGCCGTGCAGTCGCTCGACATGAGCTTCGAGCGGCCCGACGGCTTCGATGCGCTGGCGCATGTGACGCTCGCGGTGGCCAGCCTGCCGCGCGCGCACGCGGTGGAGGTGCGGCTCGACACGGACCTGGCGACCGCGCGGCGCGCCATCTTCGCCACGCTGGGCGTGCTGGAGCCGATGGACGGAGGCGGCGTGCGGCTGCTCGGACAGACCGAAGACCTGGACTGGTTCGCCCGCGAGCTGTCGCGGCTGCCCTTCGCCTTTCACGTCCAGCAGCCCGAGGAGATGCGTGCCGCGCTGGAGGCCCAGGCCCGCAGGCTCCTGGCGCTGGCTCGGGCGACCTAACGGGTGTCCGCGCGCTGGCGCCGACGGAACTCCGCCACCTTGGCCTTGTTTCCACAGCCCGCCATGGAACACCAGCGCCGCTGACCGGAGCGAGAGGTGTCGACGAAGAGCAGGGCACAGCCCTCCTGCGAGCAGTTGCGGATGCGCTCCGCGAACGGGCCTCCCAGCAGCTCCGCGGCGTCGCGCGCCACCGCCGCGAGCTGTCCCCTCACGCCCGCGCCCGTCCACAGCAGGCCCCGAGGCCCCAGCTGCGGCGCCGGAGGCGGCTCCGCGGCCCATCGATTGAGGATGGCGCGGTCCCTGGCGGAGAAGCTCTCGCCCCGCGCGCGCGCCATGCCCAGCCGGTAGATGGCCTCGCGCAGCTCTCGCGCCTGCGTCAGCTCTTCCGCCGAGGGCTCCTGCATCTGAGTGGCCAGTCCCGCGGCCACCAGCCACCGTCCCAGGTCCGCCGGCGCCTGGAGCAAGTCCCTCGGCACGTCCTGGAGTCGCCCGGCCAGGGTGGCCGGCAGGTCCAACGACAGCCGCCCCGAGCGGAACTTGAACCCGTCCCTCAGCTCTCCCTTCGGAACAGGGGGATGCGCGGGAGTGGGGCGATGCCTGGCGGCCATGGGGACCTCGGTGAAGTTCGAAACCACATTGACAAGTTATATGGAACGGGCGCGGAAGCACGCTCGAAGTTCGTAACCTGTCAATGGGGTTGCTGTGTCTGGCCGACGAGTCGCACGTAGGGTGCTTGCGGGCTGACGAAGTGGGGCGCCCCGGTCGCGGACGCGCGACGTTTTCAGCAGTTCCAGAGGAAGTCGACGAGCACGGCGTAGTGCGTGCTGGCTCCGGCGATGACCAGGATGTGGAACACCTCGTGGTAGCCGAAGACGGCGGGGCTGGGGTCCGGCCACTTGCGCGCGTAGACGACGGCGCCCACGGCGTAGAGGCCGCCGCCGAAGAGGAGCCACGAGGCCCGCTCGGCGCCAATCACGCCGGGCAGCCGCAGCATCACCGGGGCCGCCATGGCGCCCAGGAGGGTGTAGAGCACCGAGCGGACGCCGCGTGGCCCGGAGGTGCCCAGCAGCGAGAGCCCCGCGCCCGTGAGCGCGCAGGCCCACATCACCCCGAGCAGGTATTCCGTCCAGGCGCCCGGGGCGTCGAGCGTGGCCAGCGGGGTGAAGGTCCCCGCGATGAGCAGGTAGATGGCCGCGTGGTCCATCCGCCGCAGGCGCTGGTACGCGACAGGGCTCCAGGTGGGCAGGTGATAGGCCGCGCTGGTGCCGAACATCAGGACCAGGGAGAAGCCGAAGACCCCATCGGCCAGTTGCTGCGTGCCCTGGGCGGGGGCGATGGCCAGCACGAAGCAGCCCCACAGCGCGGCCAGGAAGGCCAGGGCATGGGACACGCCTCGCAGTCGGGGCTTCACGTCCGCCAGGAGGGTGCGGGTCTCGGGTGGGTCGATGGACGCCATGCCCCTGTCCTAGTCACGGCAGGTCATCGCCGCGTCAGCGCGCGAGGCGTCGCGTCAGCCCGTGGACGGGACTCCCGCCGCAAGCGTCGACTGCTCCTCAATCGTGTGACGCGAAGGTGCCCGCGAGCCCACGAGCGCGTCCGGATGTCGCTTCCGGCACGGTTGATATGGGATTGGGGTGCGAGCGCTCGGTTGATTGCCAGGATTCATGTCTGGATTGATGAGGAATTGCCCGCCGCCCCAGGGTTGGCGATGTTTGCAGGAGTATCCGGCTTCGAGCGGTGTAGACGGTGAATTCGGTGTTTCATCCGGGTCTGCCTCCACCCATTTGAAGCCATGTGAGGATTTGGGCATATCCTTTCGAAAAGCTCCGGTATCGGGCCGTTCACGCTGTTCTCCCTGACACACGGTCCGGGCCTCCTCGCCCCATGAATCAGTCGCAACCGCAGTCCCAGGTCGTCGAAGTCAACCTCGAGCGCCTCGAGCGCATCCGAGACGTGCTGGCGATGATTTCGCTCGGGGAGTTCAACCCGGACCAGCACCTCATCCCGCTGGAGAACGACGATGCGTTCTCCTCGTTCGAGGAAACCATCAACCTCTTCGCGCGCCAGCTCCACGCGTCCGTGCACGAGAACGAGCAGTCCATCCGGAAGCTCGACGTCGCGCGGCGTGAGCTGGAGGAGAAGCTCTCCACCATCGAGCGGCAGCGGCTGGCCATCCGAGACCTGTCCACGCCCATCATCGAGCTGTGGGAGGACGTGCTGACGCTCCCCATCGTCGGCGTGGTGGACACGCAGCGCTCGCTGGAGATGACCGAGCGGCTCCTGCACCGCATCTCCCAGGGCAAGGCCCGGTGCGCCATCATCGACATCACGGGCGTGGAGGTGGTGGACACCTCCACCGCGAACCACTTCGTGAAGATGGTCAACGCCGCCCGCCTGCTCGGCACCTACTGCGTCGTCACGGGCATCAGCCCCGTCATCGCGCAGACGCTGACCCAGATTGGCGTGGACCTGCGTGATGTGAAGACGCTCGGCAGCCTGCGGGATGGGTTGAAGGAGTGCTTCATGTATCTGCGCAACCACACCGCCCACCGTGCCTTCGAGTCCAACGGTCGGTAAGGCCGAACCCTCTTCAGGAACCTCTCAACATGTCACAAGCTTCCTATGAGCCCGGCATCACCGTCACGGGCCTGAGCGTCGTTTCCATCGTCGAGGCCATCCAATCCTTCTCCGTGCTGGTGAATGCCCTGCTGGACGTGATGAAGGTCCAGGCGCGCGGCGCCGGGGGGGAGCGCGCGCTCGACCCCAGTGCCTGGTACCCGCTGGAGGACTACCTGCTGGCGTACAAGAAGATCGACACCCTGCTGGGCGGGCGCGGCCTGGAGAAGGTCGGGTCGATGATTCCGAAGAACGCCGTGTTCCCGGCGGACATCACGGACATCCACAAGGCCCTGGCCTCCATCGACGTGGCCTTCCACATGAACCACCGGAAGAACGGCAAGGACATGTTCAACCCCGCCACGGGGGAGATGCTGGAGGGCATTGGCCACTACGCCTACACCGCCATCGCCGGGAAGAACGAGGGCTATGTGGTGTGTGGCAATCCCTATCCGTGTCGGTTCGACCAGGGGCTGGTCAAGGGCATGGCCCAGCGCTTCATGCCAAACGCCACGGTGACGCATGACCCGGCGCACGGCTGTCGGCAGAAGGGCGGGGCTTCCTGCACCTTCGTCGTCAACTGGTAGTTCGCGCGTGACTGCCCGAGCCTCGCGCCCCTTCGAAGCTGGAAGGGGCGCGGGAGGGGGCGTGCTTCAGGGGGTGCGGCGCAGGGGCAGCAGCGCCCTCAGGCGCGCGTCCCGCAGGAACAGGCCCGCCCAGGCGAGGACGCCCAGGATGATGGGCGCGATGAACGGGTCCGCCACGCGCACGTGCGTCGCCGTCGCGCCGCCCAGGTAGCCGGTGACGAGGATGGCGCCGAGCACCGCCGTCTGGGGTACCGCGTAGAGCAGCGCGACCAGGAGCTCGACCACCCCGATGGTGACAATCACCGACGCGGGATAGCCGAAGTGCTCGAAGCCCTTGATGACGTCGGGCGACTGGCTCACCTTCATCACGGCGCTGAAGCCGAGCCCGGCGACGGTGAGCGCCGAGAAGGCGCGACCCAGCCAGAGAGCCCAGGGCTTGGAGGGGGTGGACACTGCGGTGGAGGAGGCGGCGGTCGTCATGGGGGACTCCCTGAAAGGGAAGTGGGTTCCGAAAGGTGCGTCGGTTACAACAGGTAACCGGCGAACCAGTAACGGTCCGCGCATTTCTCCACAAGGAGGCACATCCATGTCACCAGGGTCCGTGAAGTCTTTGGAGCCCTCCGCGAGGCCTGATCCAGCGTCGGAGTCCTGCCTGGCCGTCCGGGATGTGCTCACCCGGGTGGGCGACAAGTGGAGCGTCCAGGTGGTGGGGAGCCTGGGAGAGGGGCCCCTGCGCTTCAGCGACTTGAAGCGGGCCATCGAGGGCATCTCCCAGCGGATGCTGACGCTCACCGTGCGCGGCCTGGAGCGCGACGGGCTCGTCACCCGCACCGTCCATCCGACGGTGCCTCCCCGGGTGGAGTACGCGCTGACGCCGCTCGGCCGGACGCTGCTCGAGCCCGTCACGGTGCTGGGCCAGTGGGCCGTCCAGCACCGCGCGGAAATCCAGGCGTCGCGCGGCAGCTACGACGCGCGCCCGGAGCCTGTGCCCTTCACGGTGGTCGGCAAGAAGTAGGGGCCTTCAGTCGAACATCGCGCGCAGCGCGTCGCCCAGCGTCTCCACGCCCACCACCTTCAGCTTCGTGCCCTCCATGCGCCGGGCGCTGCCCGCGGGCATCACCACGCGCTGGAAGCCCATCTTCGCGGCCTCCACGAGCCGGGGTTCCATCTGCCCCACCGCGCGCACCTCGCCCGCGAGGCCCACCTCCCCCAGCACCAGCGTGTGCGGGTCCATGGGCCGGTTCTGGAGGCTGCTCACCAGCGCCGCGCAGACGGCCAAATCACACGCGGGCTCGTTGAGCTGCATGCCGCCCGCCACGTTGACGAAGAGGTCGCAGCCCACCAGCGGAATCTCCTCCTTCTTCTCCAGCACCGCGGCGAGCAGCGCCACGCGGTTGCCGTCCACGCCGATGGCGGTGCGCCGCGCCGTGCCGTAGCCGGTGGGCGCCACCAGTGCCTGCACCTCCACCAGCAGGGGACGGGTGCCGTTGAGCGTGCTGGTGACGACGCTGCCGGACTTGCCCACGGGGCGCTCGGACAGGAAGAGGGCGGAGGGGTCGGAGACTTCCACCAGGCCCGCGCCCTTCATCTCGAAGACGCCAATCTCGTTGGTGGAGCCGAAGCGGTTCTTGTGCGCGCGCAGGATTCGGAAGGGGTGGCCGCGCTCGCCCTCGAAGTACAGGACGGTGTCCACCATGTGCTCCAGCACGCGGGGGCCGGCGATGGAGCCCTCCTTCGTCACGTGGCCCACGATGAAGGTGGGCACCCCCGTGCGCTTGGCGTAGGCCATCAGCCGGCCGGCGACCTCGCGCACCTGGGTGATGCTGCCCGGCGCGTTGCCCAGCTCCGGCAGGTACATCGTCTGGATGGAGTCCACGACGAGCGCCTGCGGCTTGAGCGACTCGGTGGCCGCGAGCACCCGCTCCGCGTCCGTCTCCGCGAACAGGTGGATGGCGTCTCCCTCCACGCGCAGCCGCTCCGCCCGCATCTTCGTCTGGCGCAGGCTCTCCTCACCGGACACGTAGAGCACGGGGCCATGGCGGGCCAGCCTGTCCAGCGCGGCGAGCAGCAGCGTGGACTTGCCGATGCCCGGGTCTCCGCCCAGCAGCACGACGGAGCCGCTCACCACGCCCCCGCCCAGCACGCGGTCGAACTCCGCGATGCCCGTGCGACGGCGCACCTCCGTCTCGCCGCTGACTTCCTTGAGCAGCATGGGCTTCGCCGCGCCGCCCGAGGCGCCCCACGCCGGGCGCTTCTCGTCCTGCTTCGCCCCGGCCTCTTCCAGCAACGAGCTCCACGCGCCGCAGTCCGGGCACTTCCCCAGCCACTTCGCCGTCTGGTACCCGCAAGCCTGGCAGGTGTAGTGCGTCTTCGCCTTCGCCATGGGTTGTGTGTGTATCTCGGAACCCTGACGTTCCGGCGGGCTGTCGAGCAGGCACGATTGGTGAGCAGGCAGGCGCGATGTCAATCCCCATGCCAGCGAGTTGTACGAAAGGGAGGGGCGACCCAGCTTCATTCCCACGGGCGGCGCGGAGACGCGCTGGCTCAATCACAAGCCAGGTGGGCGCCGCTCCGTGCGCCCCCTTCACCACTCATAGTGAGGTCCGTCATGGGGATTATCGCTTTCCTGGTCATTGGCCTTCTCGCTGGTCTTCTTGCTCGCGCCCTGATGCCGGGGAATCAGTCCATGGGGCTGGTGGCCACCACGCTGCTGGGCATCGTCGGCTCCTTCGTGGGCGGCTTCATCGGCTCGCTGTTCCGCAGTGACGGCCGCATCTTCGACCTGCACCCGTCCGGTCTGCTGTTCTCCGTGCTGGGTGCCATCGCCGTCCTGTTCCTGGTGGGACTGGCCGGTCGGCGTCGCGTCCATGTCTGACGCACCCCTTCCCGTCTAGGGAAGGGTCACGGCCGGCGCTCCGGGTCTCCCGTGGGCGCCGGTCGTCTTTTCAGAGGGACGGGTGGGATGTTGTCAACCTGTCCGCGCTGAGGCGTTGACAAGTTTCCGCCGCCCGCGCAGCTTCGCGCTCCTCACGATTTCGAGGAGCCCATGTCCGACACCGCCGCTTCCAGCGAGTCCTTTCACGGCCATGCCCACCATGCCGCGCCCGCGCCCGAGGGCGTCGCCGTGCGCCATGACTGGGAGCTGGCCGAGGTTCGCGCCATCTACGCCATGCCCCTGTTGGACCTGGTGCACCGCGCGCAGACGGTCCACCGCGCCGTGTTCACGGACAACAAGGTGCAGCTGTGTTCGCTCCTCTCCATCAAGACGGGCGGCTGCTCGGAGGACTGCGCGTACTGCCCCCAGGCGGCCCGCTACAAGACGGGCGTGAAGGCGGAGAAGTTGATGGCGGTGCCGGAGGTGCTGGACGCCGCGAAGAAGGCGCGCTCGGCCGGGGCCACCCGCTTCTGCATGGGGGCCGCGTGGCGCGAGGTGAAGGACGGCCCGCAGTTCGACAGCGTGCTGGAGATGGTGAAGGGCGTGCGGGCCATGGGCATGGAGGCGTGCGCCACGCTGGGCATGCTCACCGACAACCAGGCGAAGCGGCTGAAGGAAGCGGGCCTGTCCGCGTACAACCACAACCTGGACACCTCGCCCGAGCACTACGGCGACATCATCTCCACCCGGCTCTACGATGATCGCCTGCGGACGCTGGGCCGCGTGCGCGACGCGGGCATCTCCGTGTGCTGCGGCGGCATCATCGGCCTGGGCGAGTCGGTGGATGATCGCTGCAACCTGCTGCGCACGCTGGCCAACCAGGACCACCACCCGGAGTCGGTGCCCGTCAACGCGCTGGTGGCCGTGGAGGGCACGCCCCTGGCCGAGCAGCCCCGCGTGGACACGGTGGACATGGTGCGCACCATCGCCACTGCCCGCATCCTGATGCCCCAGTCCATGGTGCGCCTGTCCGCGGGCCGCCAGCAGATGAATGAGGAGGCGCAGCTCATGTGCATGATGGCGGGCGCCAACTCGCTGTTCTTCGGCGAGAAGCTGCTCACCACCGGCAACCCCCAGTACACCCAGGACATGGCGCTCTTGGAGAAGGCGGGCATCCGCCCCCTGGAGCCCCGGCAAGAGGGGTAGGGCGGCGCTCGTGAGTGACGTGAAGCAGGAGGGCGTCGGGGCCTCGTCGGCGCCGGCGTCCGGTTGGGCCCGGGAGGAGCTGGCGTCGCTCCAGGCTCGTGGCCTGCGCCGTTACCTGGAGCCGCTGGATTCGCCGCAGGGCCCGGTGGTGCGGGTCGGCGGCGAGACGCTCGTCAACTTCTCGTCGAACGACTACCTGGGCCTGGCGGCCTCCGCCTCCGTGCGGGCCGCCGCCATCGCCGCGGTGGAGCGGTACGGGCTGGGCACGGGTGCCAGCCGGCTGGTGGTGGGTGACACCGCCGTGCATCACCGGCTGGAGGCGCGGCTGGCGGCCTTCGAGCGGGCCGAGGCCGTGCTGCTCTTCAACAGCGGCTATGCGGCCAACACCGGCATCCTGCCCGCGCTGGTGGGACCGGGGGACGCGGTGTTCTCCGACGCGCTCAACCACGCCTCGCTGGTGGATGGCTGCCGGCTGTCGCGCGCCCGCGTCGTCGTCTATCCGCACGCGGACGTGGAGGCGCTGACGAAGGCGCTGGAGGAGACGCCCGCGCGGCGCAAGCTCGTCGTCACCGACACGGTGTTCTCCATGGATGGGGACGTGGCGCCGCTGCGCGAGATTGTCGCGGCGTGCCGGGCGCACGGGGCCGCGTTGATGGTGGACGAGGCGCACGCCACGGGCGTCCTGGGGGCGCGAGGCGCGGGGCTGTGCGAGGAGCTGGGCCTGGAAGACCAGGTCGACCTGCGCATGGGCACGCTGAGCAAGGCGCTGGGAGGGCAGGGCGCGTACGTGGCCACGTCGCGCGTGGTGGCGGACCTGCTCATCAGCCGGGCGCGGCCGTTCATCTATTCCACCGCGCTGCCGGCGGCGATGTGCGCCGCGGCGGAGGCGGCGGTGGAGGCCGTGGAGAAGGACCCGGAGCTGCGCGAGCGGCTGTGGCGCAACATCCGGCGCTTCTCGGACGGGCTGCGTTCCATGGGCCTGCGCGCGGAGCCTCGCAGCGCGGTGTTCCCGGTGGTGCTCGGCGGGCCCGAGCGCGCGCTGGAGGCGGCGAGGAAGCTGCGCGAGGCGGGGGTGCTGGTGAAGGCCATCCGCCCGCCCACGGTTCCCGAAGGCACGAGCCGGTTGCGCTTCTGCCTGTCGGCGGCGCACACGCTGGGCCACGTGGACCTGGCGCTGGAGTCCCTGCGCGGCGTGGGAGTGCACCAGCGTGGAGAGGAGTAGGCCCTCACGGGCCTGCGATGCACGCTCGACTCCCACGCCTCTCACGGAAGTTGCCCCGGCGAAGGGCTCGGCCCTCGGGGCGGCTCGTTCTCGCGACACCCCGAGGTCGCGGCGCCGATGGATGGGCCCGCGCATCCTTCTTCCCATGACCTGGTGAGCACGTCATGTCCAAGCCGTTCCAGATTTTCGTCACGGGTACCGACACGGGCGTCGGCAAGACGCAGACGTCGCGGGCCCTGCTGTCCCTGCTGGTCGACGCGGGCCTCTCCCCCGAGGGCTTCAAGCCCTACGAGAGCGGGTGCGCCTCCATTCGGGCTCCGGCGGATGCGCTGTCCCTGCGCGAAGCGGCGAGGAGCACGCTGCCCCTGGACGTCCTCTGTCCGCACCGCTTCCGCGCCCCCGTGGCGCCGGGCGTGGCCGCCGCTCGCCTGGGCCGGGAGCCGGACTGGGACGTCACCCTGGCCGCCTGGGCGCGCCTGAAGCACGGGCCGGCGGTGGTGGAGGGGGCCGGCGGCCTCTTCGTCCCCCTGGACTCCCGCCACGACGTCATCGACCTCATCCAGACCCTGCGCCTGCCCGTGTTGCTGGTGGCGCGCGCGGGGCTGGGGACGCTCAACCACACCGCGCTGTCGCTCCAGGCGCTCGCGGCCCGCCGCATCCCGGTGCGCGCCGTGCTGCTGTCGCGCTCTTCCCAGGAACGGGACACTTCCGAGCGCGACAACCGCGCGCTGCTGGAGGCGCGGCATGGCGTTCCCGTGCTCGGCCCGGTGCCGTTCGAGGCCGACGCCCGGCGCCGGCACTCCGCGTTCCGCCGCGCCCTGCGCCCTCTGGTGCCGTGAGCGCCGAGGCCGAGAATTCGGCCTCCCGCGCGTTCCGCCTTCCACGCGAGTGCTACAGGTCGCGCAAGTTTTCGGGTGACGCGGCCGTGAAATGGACGCGCCGTTTTTTCCGCGCGAGAACGCCTTCACGAATGGCGGACATCATCGACCTCACGTTCCTCGCGGACGTCCGACGCTTCTTCCACAAGCTCCTCGACCAGAGAGGGTTGTCCTACTTCCTCCAGAAGGACGGGGCCCGGCTGTTCCACATCGAGCCTACGAAGGTAGAGCTCGTCCTCCGCACCGCCCTGCGAGCCAGGGACCCGGAGCTTCCCAGGCCTCATGACAAGGCCATTGAACATTGCAGGAAGGAAGTGCGCCGCGAGCTCATCCGCCGCGTCGCCAACGCCATGCTCCAGACGGGGCTGTGAGCCGCTTCTCCTTCCGCACCGACTTCTCCCGCACCCCCAATCCCCTGGCGGAGGCGCTCGCTCGACACCGCGGCCTCCCTCCGCTGGACCTCACCGTCTCCAACCCCACCCGCGTGGGGCTCCCGGCGCCTGACGCCGGACTGCTCCACCCTCCCGGTGCGCTGGACTACGCACCGGAAGCGCTCGGCCTCCCCTCGGCTCGCGAGGCGGTGGCCGCCCACCTCTCCTCCCGGGGGCCCGTCATCTCCCCTGGGCACCTGGTGCTGTCCGCCAGCACCAGTGAGTCGTACGGCTGGCTCTTCAAGCTGCTGTGCGAGCCCGGTGACGACGTGCTCGTCCCGGCCCCCTGCTACCCCCTCTTCGAGCACCTGGCCCGGCTGGAGGGAGTGGGCACGCGTCCCTACCGCCTGCCGCTGGCGCATGGCTTCGGCCTGGACGCGGGCGCGGTGGAGGCCGCGCTCGGCCCGCGCACCCGCGCCGTGCTCGTCGTCAATCCCGGCAACCCCACCGGCCACTTCCTGCAAGAGGGGGAGCTGGCCGCGCTGGCGGACGTCTGCGCGCGCCACGGCCTGGCCCTCCTCTGCGACGAGGTGTTCTCCGACTACGGCTGGGACGTGGAGCCGCACCGCGTGGCCAGCGTGGCGGGGCGCGAATTGCCCATGCTCACCTTCAGCCTCTCCGGCCTCTCCAAGGTCTGCGGCCTGCCCGGCCTGAAGCTGGGGTGGACGCACGTGGGCGGCCCTCCCGCCGCGCGTGACGAGGCCCTGGCGCGCCTGGAGTGGGTGGCGGACACGTACCTGTCCGTGGGCACCCCGGTGCAACTGGCCCTGCCCGCGCTGCTCGCCCACGCGCCTGTCTTCCAGGAGGCGCTGCTGGAGCGGGTGAGGGGCCACCGCCGTCGCCTCGTCGCCGCGCGTCCCCCGGGTGCTCCGTGGGACGTGGTGCCCGCGCACGGAGGGTGGAGCGCGGTGCTGCGGATTCCGAGGGAGCCGGGAGACGAGGCGACGTGCCTCGCGCTCCTGGACGCGGGCGTGCTCGCGCAGCCCGGCTACTTCTACGACTTCGACTCGGGGGCGTTCCTGGTGCTGTCCCTGCTGCCGCCGCCCGAGGTGTTCTCCGCCGCCCTGGGCCCGCTCACGCGGGTGCTGGGGGCGGCGGAGTAGAGCGCGTGCGGCTCAGGTCTGCGGCGGGATGATGAGCTCCACCGTCTTGAACGCCCCGCCTTCCACGCGGAACAGCTCGTACTCGGACGGGGCCTCGCCGGTGGCGTCGAAGTCCAGCGCGCCGCTGGCGCCCTGCACGTTGATGACCTTGCCGGTGCTGACCTCGTTGCGCGCGTCGGTGAAGCGGCTGAAGCCCAGGGGGTAGGTGGTGGCCTGCGTGCCCGAGGGCGGCGTCAGCTTCGACAGGCCCACGGCGATGCGGTCGCCGGTGATGGGCTGCGGGTTGTTGACGTCCGCCCCCGCGGCGTAGGCCGCGCCCAGCGCCACCAGGTACATGGCGTCGTACGCGTGCGCGGTGAAGGAGAACTGGCCCGGGTCGGTGTTGTTGTTGGCCGAGCGGAAGCGCTCCTTGAAGGTGTTGTACACGGTGTCGCCCAGGCGGGCCTGCGCGGGAGAGGTGCCGTAGGCGCCTTCAATCTGGGTGCGCGCCGCGCCCAGGGCCGTGAAGAGGCCCGAGTCCTTGCTGGCATCGGTGAAGAAGTACATCTGCCCCGTGCGGCCCCGCGTGACGGCCTGGCTGATGATCTTGGCGTTGTCCTCGGAGAAGCCCGCCATCACCGCCACGTCGGGCTTGCCGTCGACGAGGCGGGTCACCGCGGCGCTGACGTCCCCGTTGCGCTGGTACGGCGCGGAGGACGGCACCCGGTCGGTGCCCAACCGGGTGAGAATCGTGTCGAACAGGCCCTGGCCGTAGGCGTCGTCCACGTAGACCAGGCTCACGGTGCTCACCGTGGCGAAGGGCCGGCTGCTGTCGGCCAACGGCCGGGCGTTGCGCACCAGGTCGGCGATGATGCGGCCCTGGAGCAGGTCCGAGGGAGCCGTGCGCCACACGAGGCCCACGTCGCCGGACGCCGCCGTCTTGTCGCTCAGGTTGGCGATGTCCGCGCTGGTGGAGGTGTGCGTCATCAACAACACGTTGTTGGCGATGGCGACGCTGCTGACGGCGATGGTCTGCGCGCTGCCGGAGGTGAAGATGGCCGGCACGCCCTTCTCCGTCACCAGCCACTCCGCCTGCGTCTTGGCCCGCGCCGGGTCGGAGCGGGTGTCGCAGATGAGGAGGTTGAAGAACCGGCCGCCAATGCCCTCGCGCTGGTTGATTTCCTCGAGCGCCAGCTTGATGGCGTTGAGCGCCTGGACCTCGGACTCGTCCGGGCCGCCCGAGTTCGTCAGGGGCAGCGCCGCGCCCAGGAGGATGGGCCGTCCAGTGGTGGTGCCCACCACCTCGCCGCAGCCCTCCGGCTGGGGCAGGCAGAAGCCGGACGCCGAGCAGACCTGATTGGTGTCGCAGTCCGCGCTCGACTCACACTCGGTGAGGCCGCTCGCGGTGGTGAAGCTGCAGCCGGCCAGCAGCGCCGCGCAGCACGTCATGAGTCCCAGGGTCTTCATCAGAAGCTGACCTCCAGGCCCGCGCCGGTTCCGCGAGGCGCCAGCGTCAGCCGGACCTCGCCCTCCACGGGGGGGCCGTCTTTCGGATACAGGATGATGGCGGTGATGGCGCCGGCCAGGCCCACGCCGAAGCCGATGTCCGCGAGCAGCGCCTTGCTCTTGGTGCTGTCCGCGAAGCTCTGCTTGGTGTCTTCCGTGCGCGCCGCGTCGAACTTCTCCCGCTCGTCGGAGGCCTGCATGCCGAAGAGCACGCCGGCGCCCACGCCCAGCACGGCCACGCCGCCAATGGCGAACGCCGCGATTTTCTGCCGCTGGTAGGACTTCATCGCGCGCGCGAACTCGGCCTGTCGCTGCCGCTCGTTCTCCTCCTCCGCGCGCTTCGTCGCCAGCTGCTCCTCGTCCGCGCGGCGCCGGGCCGCCTCGGCCTCCTCCTGGAGCTTCTGGCGCTCGGCGTCCGCGGACGCCTGGGCCTGGTTCTCCTTGTCGAGCAGGAGCCGCAGCTTGTCGATGCTGCGCGCGCTGCGCTTGAGCAGCGCCGGGTCCGTGCCCTCGGTGTTGCCGACGTACTGCTGGTACCAGGAGAGAGCCTCCTTCAGCTCGCCCGCGTTCTCCAACGACACGGCGATGTTGAAGATGAGGCGCGGGTTGGGCTGGGCCTCGTGGGCCTTCTTCAGCACGTCCGCCGCTTCGGCGTACTTGCCTGCCTGGTAGAGCCGCTCGCCGTCCTTGATGAGGGCCGCTGGATTCTTGGCGCCGCGCTGGGCGAGCGCCACCGGGGGCGACAGCACAAGGGCCGCCGACAAAACGAAGACCAGTCTCATGATGGACACAAGCCTATCGCTAAGCCGGCCTTCGGTCGAAGAGGGCGACCTCACTCTTCGTGAAACGAGTCGGGGCCGCTCCCACCCAGTGAATGGGTCAGGAAGCGGCCCCGACGGGTGATTCAGGACGCTACAGGCGGGCGACTAGTTCTCCAGCCGCGAAATCAGCAGCTTGCGCTGGAGCGTCAGCGCCTCCGGGGCCTTGGTGCCCAGCTGCTCGAAGAAGACCTCCTGGCTCTTCAGCTCGGTCTTCCACTCGTCCTCCTTGATGGAGGTGGCCTCCGCGATGACGTCCGCGGGGACGTCCAGGCCCTTGAGGTTGAGGCCCTCGTCGGCGCGCGGCACCCAGCCCAGGAGCGTCTCCTTCGTGGGGACGCGGCCATGCACGCGGTTCACCACCCACTCCAGCACGCGCATGTTGTCGCCGAAGCCCGGCCACAGGAACTTGCCGTTCTTGTCCTGCCGGAACCAGTTCACCTGGAAGATCTTCGGCAGCTGGGGAATGGTCTTCTGCATGTCCAGCCAGTGCTGGAGGTAGTCGCCCATGTGGTAGCCGCAGAAGGGCAGCATGGCCATGGGGTCGCGGCGCACCACGCCCACCTTGCCGGTGGCCGCGGCCGTCGTCTCGCTGCCCATCGTCGCGCCCAGGAACACGCCGTGCGTCCAGTTGAAGGCCTGGATGACCAGCGGAACCGTGGTGGAGCGACGGCCGCCGAAGATGAGGGCGGAGATGGGCACGCCCGTCGGGTCATTGGCCTTGGGGCTCAGCGCCGGGTTGTTGGACATGGGCGCGGTGAAGCGGCTGTTGGGGTGCGCCGCCTTCTCCGGGCTGCCCTTCTTCCAGGGGCGACCCTGCCAGTCGGTGAGCTCCTCCGGGACTTCGCCGTCCTTGCCCTCCCACCACACGTCGCCGTCGGCCGTCAGGGCCACGTTCGTGAAGAGGGTGTCCTTGGAGATGGTCTCCATGGCGTTGGGGTTCGTCTTGTAGTTGGTGCCGGGGACGACGCCGAAATAGCCGGCCTCCGGGTTGATGGCGTACAGGCGGCCATCCGGGCCCGGGCGCATCCAGGCGATGTCGTCGCCGACCGTCTCCACCTTCCAGCCCTTGTACTCGGCGGGCGGAATCATCATCGCGAAGTTCGTCTTGCCACACGCGGACGGGAAGGCGGCGGCGACGTAGGTCGTCTCACCCTTGGGGCTCGTCACGCCGAGGATGAGCATGTGCTCGGCCAGCCACCCCTCCTCGCGGCCCAGGTAGCTGCCGATGCGCAGGGCGAGGCATTTCTTGCCCAGGAGCACGTTGCCGCCATAGCCCGAGCCGAAGCTCCAGATGGTGTTGTCCTGGGGGAAGTGACAGATGTAGCGGCGGTCCGGATTCACGTCGCCGGTGCTGTGCAGGCCGCGGTTGAAGTCGTCGCTGTCGCCCAGCATGTCCAGGGCCTGCTTACCCATGCGCGCCATGATGCGCATGTTCAGCACCACGTAGACGCTGTCGGTCAGCTCCACGCCGATCTTCGTGAAGGGGCTGCCGATGGGGCCCATGGCGTAGGGCACCACGTACATGGTGCGGCCCTTCATGCTGCCGGCGAAGTGCTGCTCCAGCTTCGTGTACGCCTCTTCCGGCTCCATCCAGTTGTTGGTGGGGCCCGCGTCCGTCTTGTTGGGCGTACAGATGAACGTGAGGTGCTCCACGCGCGCCACGTCGTTCGGGTTGGAGCGGTGCAGATAGCAGCCCGGCCGCTTCTCCTGGTTCAGCGGGATGAGGATGCCCTCCTGCACCGCCTGCTCCGTGAAGCGCTTCTTCTCGGCCTCGGAGCCGTCGCACCAGACGATGCTGTCCGGCTGGGTCATCTTGGCCATCTCGGCCACCCAGGCCAGCAGCGTGGGGTTCTTCGTGGGGGCCACAGAGGCCGCCGCCGCCACTTGCGTTGAAGCCATGGAAGTTTCCTTGTGTTGTCTCAAGAGAGGGGCTCCCTATCCTGGTGAAAAAGGGCGAGCACCCTACCAGCGGGAGAAAGGTCAAAACTTCTGGAAGGGGCGCCCAAAAGCAACTGGCGTCCGGCAGTCAACCGCCCCCCCAGGCGGGGCTCTACTAATTCCACTTATCAGCGGCCGGGCATCTAGTAGTTGACGGCGCGGTGCGGCAGGGACTCACCGTCCGCACCCGGAGGGTACAGGTTGGGGCCCCTCCGGGTTTTATGACCATCGCCATCGTCCTGGGCATCGTCGTCGTCGCGCTGGTGCTGTTCTCCATCGACACCATTCCCATCGAGGTCAGCTCGCTGGTGGTGGTGTGCTTGTTGGCGCTGACGGGAGTGCTGACACCCGCGCAGGCGTTCGAGGGTTTCAGCAACGACACGGTCATCTTCATCTTCTCGCTGCTGGCGATGACGCAGGGGCTCGCCTCCACGGGCGTGGTGCAGCTCGTCGGGCAGCGGCTGGCCTTCTTCGCGCGCTTCGGCCACCAGACCTTCGTCATGGCGATGATGACGGTGGTGGCGGTGTTCTCCTCCATCATCTCCAACACGGTGACGACGGCGGCGTTCCTGCCGGTGGCCATTGGCGCGGCGAACCGGGCCAAGGTGCCCAAGAGCAAGGTGCTGCTGCCGCTGGCGTACGCGTCGATGCTGGGCGGCATGGTGTTCCTCTACGGCACGTCCACCAACCTCGTGATGTCCGCGGCGTTGGAGCGCATGGGGATGCGCGGCATCGGCGTGGCGGAGCTGGCGCCGGTGGGCCTGCCGGTGGCCGTCATCGGCATCCTCGTCGTGGTGGTGCTGGGGCCCCTGCTGTTGCCCTCGCGCGAGGGCAAGGCCGGCGAGGAGGAATGGGTGCTGCGCGACTACCTCACGGAGGCGGTGTTGCCGGAGGGCTCGCGCTACATCGACAAGCCGCTGGCGGAAATCACCGAGGGCCTGGGGCTGCGCGTCATCGGCATCGTCCGGGACGGGCGCGCGGCGTCGGCCGAGCCCACGCAGTTGTTGCGTGGCGACGAGCGGCTGCTGGTGGAGGGCAGTCGCGAGGACATCCTCCGGGTGAAGGACCTGCGGGGCATCGAAATCCGTCCGGACCTGCGGCTGGCGGATGAGGACCAGCTCGACAAGGACACCGCGCTGGTGGAGGCCACGGTGCCGCCGGGCAGCGCGCTGGTGGGCCGGAGCTTGAGGGAGTCGCTCTTCGTGGAGCGCTACGGGCTGGTGGCGCTGGCGCTGCACCGTCACCCGAGCATCCAGCGCGTCACCAAGCTCCAACTGCTGGGTCGCATCTTCGGCGAGCGGCGCATGTCGCTGCTGCCCCTGGCGGTGGGGGACGTGCTGCTCCTGCGCGGGCCCCGGCAGAAGGTGTCGGAGCTGGCGGAAGGGGGCCAGTTGGTGGTGCTTGGGGGCCATGACTACCAACCGCCGCGCTATGGCAAGGCGCTGCTCGCGGTGGTGCTCTTCCTGAGCGCGCTGGCCGCGGGCTCGCTGGATATCGTCCCGCTGTCGGTGGCGGGGCTCACCGGCATGCTGGCGATGATTGCCACCCGCTGCGTGGACGCGCGCAACGCCTTCCGCGTGGACTGGCGCGTGGTGTTGCTCATCGGGTCGATGATGGCGCTGGGGCTCGCCATGGAGGTGAGCGGCGCGGGGAAGTACCTGGGGCGGCACGTGGCGGAGCTGGGCGACTTCGGCGGGCCCCGCACGGTGCTGGTGGCGCTGATGCTGCTCACCATCCTCCTGTCCGCGCCCATGTCCAACCAGGCCGCGGCGCTGGTGGTGTTGCCAGTGGCCCTCAACGCGGCCACCCAGCTGGGCGTGGACGTGCGCCCCTTCGCCATGGGCGTGACGCTGGCGGCCAGTTGCTCGTTCATCACCCCGCTGGAGCCCAGCTGCGTGCTCGTCTACGGGCCGGGGCACTACCGCTTCACGGACTTCTTCCGGCTGGGCACGCCGCTCACCGCGCTCTTGCTCTGCGTGCTGACGGTGGCGGTGCCGTGGGTGTGGCCGTTCGAGGGGAAGGCCGCGAAGGCGTCAATGGATGGCGGCGCGAAGGCCGACCTCGTCCAATACGCGCGCTTCGTGGCCGAGCATCCACTCCAGTCGCTCGCGCACGGCGGCCTCGTTGCCTCCGTTGGCGGTGACCGCCAGACGGAAGAAGAGCGACTGGTGCCCGTCCTCGGACTGGGCCAGCTCTCCGTAGAAGCGGGCGAGCGCCGGGTCCGTGAGCCCTTCGGCGAGCAGTGACAGCCGCTCGCAGGAGCGCGCCTCGATGACGGCGGCGACGAGCAGCCTGTCCAACCTGCGCTCCAGGGCGGGCGTGCGCACCAGCTTCTGGAGGCCCTGGGCGTAGGGGTCTCCCGCGTCCTTGGTGAGCGTCAGCCCCCGCGCTTCCATCAAGTCCAGCACGCGGGCCAGGTGCGCGCTCTCCTCGCGCGCCAGCCGAGCCATCTGCGCCGGCAGGCCCGGCAGGTCCGGGTACGCCTGGAGCATGGAGAGGGCGTTGGCCGCGGCCTTCTTCTCGCAGTGGGCGTGGTCCACCAGCACCGCGTCGAAGTGCTCGAGCGCCAGCGGCAGCCAGCGGGGGTCCGTGGCGCGGTGGAGGATGACGGGGCCCTCTCCAGAGAGGGGACGGCGGGAAGGCGTGGGACGGCTCATGGAGGGCGCGGACCGTACCGCATCCGTACCTGGGGCCGCGAGCTACTCCACCAGCACCAGGCGCCACGTGCGGCCGGCCAGGTAGCCGACCTTGCGGGCGATGCGCGCGGTGCTCTCGTCGCGCTCGTCGATTCGCATCGTCAGCCGGGGCAGCGAGGACAGCAGGTGCCGGGAAATCTGTCCCAGGCACAGCGTCGCGTGGCCCTTCTTGCGCTCGGCGGGCACGGTGTACAGGCCCTCCAGCTCCGCGCCGTACTGGGAGCGGCTGCCGATGTCGACCTTGAGCACCAGCGCGTTGTTCTCCTCCAGTACGTACGTGCGGCGCTGGCGCACGCGCTGCTCGACGCGCGCCTCGTAGCCGCTCGGGTCCTCCGACAGCGGGTCTCTCTCCAGCGCCTCGCGCACGTAGCCCTGCGCGAGGGGGAGCAGGCGGGGCAGGTCCTCTTCGCGGGCCAGCCTCAAGAGGGGATTGGTGAAGGGCCCCAGGTCATCCGCGGACACGGAGAACAACCGCTGGGTGCGAGACAGCCTTGGCTTGCCGGGGGACAGGCTGCGCAGGAGCGCGTCCACGGCGGACTTGTCTCCCACGGTGGCCCGCAGGCGCAGCGAGGAGGCCAACGCGTCCGCGATGACGCTGGTGGCGCCCGCGTCGCTGGCGCTGGGGACGACGAGGCCCCCTTCACCCCCCACGAAGACCGCGGCGGTGAGCGCCTGGTTGTCGAAGCGGCCGTAGAAGGCGAAGGGGATGCGGCCCCGCGCGGCGATGCCGAACTCCTCCAGCAACCCCAGCAGGTAGAGGTTGTGGACCGGGTCCTTCGAAAGCAGCGCCCGCAGGGCGTCCGCGTCCTGGGGGCCAAGCTGTTCGACGGAGACGGGCATTGAGGGGCGTGAGGGCCTCGGGACCATACGCAAAACCGGGGCTCACGGGCCAGCCTCCATGGGTACGCGGAATTCGAAGGGATACACCACCGTCGCTTTTCCACCCCGGGAAGGGGTGGGGAACCCGATGTCCAGGAGTGAATCCACGACGCACGCCTGCACCATCGGGTCCGGAATGGTGCTCACCAGCAGCTCGCCCCCCCTCATCTCCCC
>NZ_JABUMQ010000165.1:0-23952 GCF_013336645.1 Myxococcus sp. CA039A
GGCGGAGCCCACGCCCGCCGAGGTGCCGGCGCCCCAGGCCACCACCGACGCGACGTCGGCCGGAGAGCTCGCCGCCGAGAAGCCCACGGCGAAAGAGGCGGCCAAGAACCCCGAGGAGATGGCGGGCACCACCGAGGTCGTCGACACCCGCCCGCCGCCCGTCACCCGGCCGAGCCTGGCCGTGGGCAACGAGACGTTCTACGTGAAGCCCGTGCTCGCGCTCGCGGGCGGGCTCCACGTGGAGAACCTCATCCAGACGCTCAACCGCAACCGGGAGAGCCGCGCGACGACGGTGGCGCTCACCCGCTTCGGCTTCGAGGGACGCCTGGGGCAGTACGTCTCCTTCCGCAGCGAGTTCGAGCGCAACATCCGCGCGCACGGCTCCGGCGTGTGGGAAGGCACCGCGTCCTTCAGCGTGAGGGACCAGGTCATCCGGCTCCAGCGCTGGGGCGTGACGCTGGAGGCCGGCATCATCGTGGACCCGGCCAGCGTGGACTTCATCTCCACGCACATCGCGGACACGCTGCTGGCGGACAAGTACACGCGAGACCCGCTGCTCTACAGCGGCTTCAACCGGGGCCAGGGCGCGCAGGCCGCCTACGAGTGGAACGGCTTCCGCCTGGGCATGGGCTTCACCGCGGCCAACCCGCTGAGCACCTCCAGTTCCTACCAGGTGGGCGGCTCGTTCGGTGGTGGCAGCCGCTTCTGGGAGCGCCCGCTGGCCAACTACCGCAATGGCCAGCCCGATGACGACCTGCACTTCCAGGTCCTCAGTCCCTCGCTGTCGTACTCGCACGAGCTGTTCGAGGCGAAGGCCATGGCCCAGGTCTTCGACGTGAACTACCAGACGACGTCGCGCACGGACCCGCTCCTGCACGGCAACAACCTGCGCGGCAACCTGCTGTTCAAGCTGCACGCCGACGTGGGCATCCCGCTGTTCATCACCCCGTTCTTCAACTTCGCGCGCGTCCAGAACGACGTGACGAACAGCACGCCGGGCTTCGCCGACCAACTCCTGGGCACCCACTACACCGCCACCAGCCTGGGCGCGGGCGTGGACGTCAACCTCCACGGTCGCTCGGGCATCGGCGTGCAGTTCAACCGCGTCGCGGACCGCTCTCCCTCCTTTGTCGCGGCCACCGGGGACGCGCCGGCTCGGGAGCCCGTCACCCGGACGACGCAGACCTTCCTCAACATCGGTGGCACCTACTGGTTCACCGAGGACGTGGCGATTGGCGGCCGGTACGCGCGCTACCAGAAGAAGCAGGACGGTGTCGCAGACGAGATTGACGCGTCCTACTTCCTGACGCTCCGCCTCCAGCTCTAGCCCGCTCGCCGCCGTACGCCACGCAGCCCGAGGTCCAGCCCAGAGGAGCAGCCCCCATGGAAGCACCGGCGCATGAGCAGCGGGACTCCATCCTGAAGGTGGCGGTGGCCAGCTTCATCGGCACCGCCATCGAGTGGTACGACTTCTTCCTCTACGGGACGGCGGCGGCGCTGGTGTTCAACCGCCTGTTCTTCCCGTCGTTCGACCCGCTCACCGGGACGATGGCGGCCTTCGGCACCTTCGCCGTGGGCTTCATCGCCCGGCCCCTGGGCGGGGTCGTCTTCGGGCATTACGGAGACAAGCTGGGCCGCAAGGCGATGCTCAGCGCGACGCTCATGTTGATGGGGGTGGCCACCTTCGCGGTGGGCCTGCTGCCCACGTACGACACCGTGGGCGCCTGGGCTCCCGCGCTGCTCGTCCTCCTGCGGCTCATCCAGGGCTTCGGGCTGGGCGGCGAGTGGGGCGGCGCGGTGCTGATGGCGGTGGAGCACGCCCCCGCGCACCGCCGGGGGTTCTATGGGAGCTGGCCGCAGATGGGCGCGCCGGCGGGCCTGCTCGTGGCCACGGCCGTGTTCAGCTACTTCTCGCGGATGCCCGACGCGGCGTTCCTCGCATGGGGCTGGCGCGTCCCCTTCCTGTTGAGCGCGGTGCTCATCGGCATGGGCGTGTTCATCCGTCTCAAGGTCGCGGAGTCGCCCATCTTCAAGGCGCGCCCGAAGCAGGAGGCCGCGGAGAGCCTCCCGGTGATGGACGCGCTTCGCCAGTACCCCCGGCAGATCCTCCTCGCCATGGGGGCGCGCTTCGCGGAGAACGGCTTCTTCTACATCATCACCACGTTCGTCCTCTCCTATGGCACGGAGCGGCTGGGGTTACCACGCACCACGCTGCTCAACGGCGTGCTCATCGCCACGTCCGTCCACCTGGTGGCGATTCCCGCGTTCGGCGCGGCGTCGGACCGCTTCGGCCGACGTCCCGTCTACCTGGCCGGCGCGCTGGGCTGTGGGCTGATGGCCTTCCCCTTCTTCTGGCTCCTCGACACGAAGGAGACGGGGCTCATCTGGCTGGCGATTACGCTGGGCATCATCGCCCACGCGGCCATGTACGGCCCGCAGGCCAGCTTCTTCTCGGAGCTGTTCGGCACCCGCGTCCGCTACAGCGCGGCCTCGCTCGGCTACCAGATGGCGTCGGTGTTCGCCGGAGGCCTGTCGCCCGTCATCGCCACCGCGCTGCTGGCCCGCTCGGGTGGACAGGCGTGGCCAGTGTCGCTCTACATGGTGGCCCTGGCCGTCGTCACGCTCGTCTCCGTCTGGCTGTCCGCGGAGACCTACCGCGCCCAGCTCACGGAGGCGCCCCCCACCGGGGACGCGCTCAGCGAGCCGTCCAGCCGCAGTCCATCACCTGCGCGGACCCCGTGATGCCCCCCGCGGCGTCCGAGCACAGGAAGCCGATATAGGCGGCGACCTCCTCGGGCTCCAGCAGCCGCTTCACCGCCGCGGGAGCGAGCATGATCTTCTCCACGACTTCCGCTTCGGTGAGGCCGTGGATTCGCGCCTGGTCGGCGATCTGCTTCTCCACCAGCGGCGTGCGCACGTAGCTGGGGCACACGGCGTTCACCGTGACGCCCCGGTCCGCGGCCTCCAGCGCCACCGTCTTCGTCAGGCCCATCAGCCCATGCTTCGCGGACACGTACGCCGACTTGTACGGCGAGGCGACCAGCCCATGGAGCGACGACACGTTGATGATGCGTCCCCACTTCCGGGCATACATCAGCGGCAGCGCGTGCCGCGTCAGCACGAAGGGCCCCACCAGCATGATGCGGATGAGCTGCTCCCAGCGCTCCTCGGGGAACTCCTCCACCGGCGCCACGTGCTGCACGCCCGCGTTGTTCACCAGGATGTCCAGCCGCCCCCACTCCCGCTCGGCCCGCCCCACCAGCGCCCGACAATCCTCGCGCGACGACACGTCCGTGCGCTGGAAGAGCGCCCCTGGAAGTCGCGTCGCGGCCTGGACCCCCGCCACCTCGTCCAGGTCCGCCAGCAACACCTTCATCCCCTGGGCGGCCAGCGACTCCGCCACCGCGAGACCAATGCCGTGCGCGGCCCCCGTCACCACCGCGCATCGACCTGAAGGTGAATTCATGTTCATGTCCCCATCGTGACGGAACCCGGCGCGCGGGGCAATGCCGTGGGAGCGCGCTCTCCATGCCGCACCCCGCCTTGAAGCGCCTGACGCATTCGGGCGAAGGTGGAGGTCTCCATGGCGGAAAGTTCATCTCGCGCGAGGACGGCTGGAGCATGGCGAAGCTGGCCCCGCTCGCTCATCCTGGCGTTGGGGCTGGGCATCCTCGTCTCGCTGCCGTCCTTGCGCGTGGGACTGCTGCTCGACGACCTGGTGCACCGGCTCGCCCTCTCCGGACAGGTGGCGTCCCTGGGTGACTGGGGACCGCTGACGCTCTACGAGT
Organism: Myxococcus sp. CA039A; assembly: GCF_013336645.1. Taxonomy (NCBI): domain Bacteria; kingdom Pseudomonadati; phylum Myxococcota; class Myxococcia; order Myxococcales; family Myxococcaceae; genus Myxococcus; species Myxococcus sp. CA039A. Next base: position 3,789 of record NZ_JABUMQ010000165.1, read on the forward strand.
TCGTGGGCGGCCCGCGCACGGACCCGGCCCGGTTGAGGGAGTCCGGGCTCTTGCCCTGGTGGGCGTCGGACTCGCTGTCGGTGCGCTTCTTCCGTCCCCTGCCCAGCGCGCTGCTCACCGCCGACGCGTGGCTCTTCGACGACGCCCCCTTCCCCGCGCACCTGCACAGCCTCGCCTGGTTCCTGGCACTGGTGACGCTGGTCGGCTGGCTGCACCGGCGGCTGTTGCCACCCTCCCTGGCCGCGCTGGCCACGGTCCTCTACGCGGTGGCCGCCGCGCACCTGTTCCCGGTGGCCTGGCTCGCCGCGCGCCACCCGCTCGTCTCCGCGCTCCTGGGACTGCTCGCCCTGGCCGCCCACCTGCGCTCCCGCGAAGAAAGCTGGAAGCCTGGCCGAGTCCTCGCGCCGCTCGCACTGGTGGCCGCGTTGTTCTCCGGCGAGGCCGCGCTGGGCGCGGTGGGGCTCATCGGTGCCTATGAGGTCTTCGGCCGCCGCGAGGGGTGGCGCCAGTGCGCGCGGCGGCTCATGCCCTACGCGCTGCTCGTCACGGCCTACCTCTTCTTCTATGCGAGTCAGGGCTACGGCGCGCGCGGCAGCGGCGGCTATCTGGACCCGATTGGCGCGCCCGGGGCCTTCCTCGCCACCCTCCTCCAGCGCGTGTGCATCCTCGTGGGGGAGCTGGTGGTGGCCACGCCGTCCGACGCGGCCTCGGGAACCCCAGAGCTGCACTCCGGCTTCGCGGCCTGGGGCGCGCTCGCCACCGTGGGCGCGCTGCTGATGCTGCGCGCCCTCCAGTCGCGCCTGTCCGAACAGGAGCGCGGCACCCTGCGCTGGCTGTTGCCCGGGGGCCTGGCGGCCACGATTCCCGGCGCGGCGGGAATCATCGGAGGACGCGTCCTCATGGTGCCGCTGCTCGCGGGGAGCGCACTGGTCGCGGTGCTCATCCTCCGGGGTTGGGCGGCGGCGCGCGAGGCCACCCTCCCTCGCCGCCACCAGCTCCTGCTCCGGTCCGCTGTCGTGGTGCTCGTGCTGGGCCACGGCGTGCTGGGCCCCTTGTTCCGGGTGGGCCTGGGCGTGGCGCTGGGCCGCATCGCGGAGGCGCAGTGGCGCATCGCCCGCGAGGCCCCGCCCTGCGCGGGGACGATGGTCATGGTGGCCGCCGCGGACCCGAGCATCTCGCTCTACGTGCCCGCCGCCATGCTGCTCCAGGGCCGCGCCCCGCGCCTCTACCGGCTGCTCAGCGCCGCGCCACATGACCATGTCCTCGAGCGGACCTCCCCGGAGGCTTTCGACCTCGTCGTGAGCGGCACACCGCGACACCCGGGGTTCTGGGAGCTGGTCAATCGGGACACGCCGCCGCCCATCGGCACGAAGCTGCGGCTGGGGGACCTGAACGTCACGGTGCTGGAGTCGAACGAGGGGGGATTCACGCGCGTGCACTTCGACTTCGGAAGGGCCCTGGAGTCGACCGAGCTCTGCTTCGTCACGTGGAGCGGAGACGGGCTGCGCGCGCTCACGCTTCCGCCTCCTGGCGAACACCTCGCTCTGCCTTACAGCCGAGGGCCAGCGGGGCTTTGAACACTCCAGTGCCGACGGCTGTGCGTGAGCCGACGCGGCGCTGGGAATCCTTTTGCCTGTCATGCGGGAACGGGGCCGGATTCGCGGCACTCCACCCTTGCCCCCATCGGCCCCATGACCCCACTTCGCTTCCTTCGTCTCGCGCCGCTGCTCGCGTGCGCTCCGCTGTGCCTCGTCGCCTGCAATGACGACGACGGTGATGATTCCGTCCTGCCGGGCGCCGCCCAGTTCAAGGTGATGACCCGCAACCTCTATCTCGGCGGCAACATCGAGCTGCTCGCCACGGCGCAGACGCCCCAGCAGATTCCCGCCATCGCCGCGCAGCTCTACACGACGGTGCAGGCGACGAACTTCCCCGAGCGCGCCAAGGCCATCGCGGACGAAATCCAGAGCACCAACCCGGCCCTCGTCGGCCTGCAGGAGGTCTCCCTCTACCGGACCCAGAGCCCGAGCGACTTCGCCTCCAACCCGGTGCCCAACGCGCAGACCGTGACGTACGACTTCCTGGCCATCCTGCTGGCGGAGCTGCAGAGCCGGGGGCTCAACTACCGCGCCGCCGCGACGGTGCAGAACGCGGACGCGGAGGTCCCCGCGGCGCTCGCGGGCAACGCGACGGACCTCACGGACGTGCGGCTCACGGACCGGGACGTCATCCTGGCGCGCGGTGACGTGCAGATCGCCAACGTGGTGACGGGCAACTACGCCTATGCCCAGGAGGTGCCCGTGGGCGGCGCGTCGATTCGCTTCCTGCGCGGCTACAACAAGCTGGACGCCACGGTGGACGGCGCGCGCATCACCTTCGTCAACACCCACCTGGAGACGTTGCGGCCCGGCAACGAGAACCAGGCCACGGAGCTGGCCGCGCTCGTCAACACCTATGACCGGCCGCTCATCGTCGTCGGAGACCTGAACACCGGACCGGGCGCGGCCACCACCGGCTATCCCACCATCGTCGGCCCGGGGACGGGGCTCGTCGACGCCTGGTCCACGGTGGGCACGGGTGACGGCTTCACCTGCTGCTTCAGCGAGACGGTGAACGACGCCAACACGGATGCGCTCGACGAGCGCATCGACCTGGTGCTGTACGCCGGGGACAACGTCAATCCCCAGTCCGCGGTGGTGGTGGGCACCCTGATTGATGACCGCACGAACTCCGGCCTCTGGCCGTCGGACCACGCGGGCCTGGTGGTGGAGTTCCGGGTGGACGACTGACCCTGGAGACACAGGGGGCTGGAGGTCTCCCGAGGCAGGGAGTATTCAGCCCCCGACATGTCTCTACGCCTCGTCAAGCGGCTCGCGCGGGACTGGTTCCTCCTGGGGATGCTCGGTGCCGTCGGGCTCGCCCTCCTCTTCCCGGACTTCGGCCGGTCCGGCGGCGCGATGCATGCCGACGTCGTCACCAACGTCGGCATCTTCGCCGTGTTCTTCCTCCACGGGCTGGGCATGCCCATGGCCCAGCTCAGGGCCGGGGCCCTCCAGTGGCGCCTGCACGTGCTGGTGCAGTCGTTCACCTTCGGGGTGTTCCCCGCCCTCTGGCTCGTGCTCAACCTCGTCTTCGGGGCGTGGGTGCCGGCGGACGTGTCGCTCGGCTTCCTGTTCCTGTGCGCGGTGCCGTCCACCATCTCCTCGTCCGTGGCGATGACGGGCGTCGCCAGGGGCAACGTGGCGGGGGCCATCTTCGACGCGAGCCTGTCCAGCCTGCTCGGCATCTTCCTCACGCCGCTCATCGTCGGGCTTTTGGCGCGCACCACCGGGCAGTCGCTCTCGCTGGGGGACGCCATCCTCAAGTTGTCCCTGCTGCTGCTCCTGCCGCTGGCGCTGGGGCAGCTCGCGCGGCCGCTGCTCGGCGCGTTCTTCGCCCGCTACCGCAAGTACACCAACGGCGTGGACCGGCTGTTCATCCTGGTGCTCGTCTATGCCTCGTTCTGCGACTCCGTCGCGTCCGGCATCTTCAGTCGCCATGGCGGCGCCATCGTCGCGCTCATCCTGGGGGGCGCGGTGCTCATCCTCGCCACCGTGCTGACCCTGAGCACGCTGACGGCGCGCAGACTGCGGTTCTCCACCGAGGATGAGATCGCCGCGGTCTTCTGCGGCTCGAAGAAGACGCTGGCCTCGGGGGTGCCCATGGCGCGGCTCCTCTTTGGGGCACACCCTGGACTGGGGCTCATCGTCCTGCCCCTCATGTTCTACCACCAGCTCCAGCTGCTCGTGTGCTCGGTGCTGGCCGAGCGCTATGCGGCGCGCCCACCGGCGCCGTGAACCAACTGGTTGCCTGAGTCAACGGCTTCCCCGACAATGACCTCGAACGGCACGGCGCCTTGGAGACAGGACTGAATGGCACAGACTCGACGGGACCAAGGCGTGGCGGCGGTGCGGCACTTCAATCGCTTCTACACGCAGAAGATTGGCGTGCTGGACGAGGGGCTCTTGAACAGCGAGTTCTCGCTGACCGAGGCCCGCGTCATCTACGAGCTGTTCCACCGGGAGACCCCCACCGCGGCGGAGCTGAGCCGTGAGCTGGCGTTGGACCCGGGCTACCTCAGTCGCCTGCTCCGCAACTTCGGAACGCAGGGGCTCATCGAAAAGGTGACGTCCGCGACGGACGGTCGCCAGCACCTGGTGCGCCTGACGGCGAAGGGAGAGCAGACCTACGAGCGGCTCAACAGCCGCTCCCACGACTCCATCCGCGCGCTCATCTCCCCGCTGAAGACCGACGCGCGCCAGCGGCTCCTCGAGGCCATGCAAACCATCCAGGAGCTGCTGGGTGAGAAGCCCCCGGCGTCGAGCGCCGACGTCGTGCTGCGGCCCCACCGGCCTGGGGACATCGGCTGGGTCATCCACCGCCACGGCGTGCTGTACAGCCAGGAGTACGGCTGGGGCGAGCGCTTCGAGGCGCTGGTCGCCAGCGTCGCCGCGAAGTTCATCCTGGAGCAGGAGCCCGCCCGGGAGCGCTGTTGGATCGCCGAGGTGAATGGGCGAAGTGTCGGCTCCGTGTTCCTCGTCCAGGACACGAAGACGGTGGCGAAGCTGAGGCTGCTGTTGGTGGAGCCCTCGGCGCGGGGGCTCGGCATCGGCGCCCGGTTGGTGGACGCGTGTGTGACCTTCGCCCGTGAAGCCGGTTACCGGAAGGTGAGACTGTGGACGGACAGCCAGCTGCATGCCGCGCGTCGCGTCTACGAGGGCGCCGGCTTCGTGCGCGTCAGCACGGAACCCCACCAGGAGTTCGGCGAGGGACTCATTGGCGAGACGTGGGAGCTGAAGCTCTGACGAACGAGGCGGCCTCCCCGGATGGAAGCCGCCTCGAGTGACTGCGCGCTGGCAGAGGTGGGAGCACCGTCCCACCGTGTCGGTGAGTCGCCGAACTACAGCGGGCTCACGCAGGTGCAGGTGCTGGACGCGCCGTAGCAGGCGGCGCTGCTGCCCGCGGCCACCACCGAGTAGCAGGTGTTGTGGCCGGTGAGCACCTCGGTGTCCACGTAGCTGGTGATCGTCACGGTGGCGACGCGCGCCTTGCCGTATGTGCAGCCGTTGACTCCGTCCGACTTCATTACCCAGTACTGCGTCGCGCCAGCGACGGGGCCCCAGCTCAGCGAGACCTGTTCAGCGGCCGGTATCACGGTGACAGTGGGCTTCGCCGTCGGGCCTCCCGTGCATCCGCTGTTCATGGGCGTGGGCGTGGCACAGGCGATGTTGTGGCGGCTGAACGCGGCGTGGATGGCCGTCATGTGCGGCGTGCCATCGTTGATGTTGCCGTTGTCGTCATCCGCCGCCAGCCACTGCTTGTAGCCGTTGGTGGCCGCGCAGCCATCCGACGTGCCAGCGGTGCAGTTGCAGGCGTGCCACGAGCCGATGTTGCCGCTGCCCTGATAGAACACCTTGTTCCCGATGTTCTGCGCCGTGTTCCAGTCGTAGTTGAACGGAGGGAGCTGGAGGTCCCGGGCGACGAAGTCCCATGCCGCCTGACGTACTGGAGACCCGGCGCAATGCACCTGCCGGCTGCACGGACCCGTGCCGATGGAGCAGCGGGTGCAGACGAAGTTCTGCGGCGTGGTGGGCGTCGGCGGGTTGTGGGCCGCGTAGTCGGCGTCGCGGACACCGGAGCAGTTGGTCGCGCACCAAGGGGCCTCCGTCTGCGCCTCGTTCACGAGGCGGCCCGTCAAATCCTCCGTCACGCCGCAGCCCGTGGCGAGGGTCAGGTAGATGCCGTAGCCCACGCAAGATCCAGGAGACCTGCCTATGGTCGCCGTGGACGCGGGGTCGAACGGCTGGCGGTACATGGCCGCGATGTCACCGTACGCCTCGCTGGAGTTGCTCAGCGTGCCAGCCGTGTCGTTGTCGTCCATGCCGTGGCCCCACTCGTGGTCGAGCACGCCGCCAATCTCACCCGTGTTCCGGCAGCCACCGCCGCTGCGGTAGAAGTTGACCGTGGAGCCGTTCCAGAAGGCGTTGCAGGTGTTGTTGAGGTTGACGTTGGCCGTCATGGACGCCTGCAGCCACGCATTGGTGGGCAGCCAGCCACGGGCGAGTTCCTTGATGCGGTTCAGCTCGTAGAACGCGGTGCGGGTCGCCCTGGTGTTTCCACCGTCGGGAGTTCCGCAAACACCATCGACTGTCCCCAGCGCGATGTCGCCGTCCGGGCCCGTGGTGCTGACGCTGAGTGGACAGGCGGGAACGACCCGAAGGTAGCGGCCCGTCAGCGTCGTGGTCGCGATTTGGGGAGGAGGAGGAGGACTGAACACCCCATGGCCATCCGCGAAGACACCCGGCGCGACATCGGCCCAGGGCATGGGGTAGCGCGGCTGCATCGCGCCGCAGAACGAGCCCGCCGGACACGTCGCGGGCACGCCCGTGTTGGTGTACGGATAGACACCGCCGTTGACCGAGGCGTAGTGGTTGTCGTCCTCGAGCGCGAGCACGTCACCGGTAGCCGCATCCACCGTCACCTTCCAGCGCTCATGCTCACCCTGGAGCTGGAAGCCGTACGTCCACACGAGCTGGTGGCCCATGCCCTTGCCGAAGCCCGCGCCCGGAATGGAGACCGGCGCGACCTCCAATGTGGGCGCCTGCCAGACGGCGGCCGGGCTCTCATAGAGGCCGAAGCGCTCGTGCGCGACGACCATCGCCCGGTCCGCGTCCACCAGCGGCATGGGCGAGAGCGCCACGTTCGTCCACGACTCGGTGCCCAGCAGAATCAGGTTACCGTGGCTGATGGTGGCCGCCAGCCGTCCATGCCGGACCGGCACGCCCTGGTGCTGCTGGACGATGGAGACCTGCCACAGGTCCGGGGTGATCTGATCCACCCGTGCCTGGCCCAGTTGGAGCATGTCCACGCCCACCGCGTCGCGGTTGGCCTCCACGAACTTGTAGACGAGGTCGACGACGACGACGCCATCCACCTTGTCCACCGAGCGCCCGAGCTGTTTGCCCAGGCTGCCCAGCGTCAGCTTGTTGCCCACGCCATTGCCCGGGATGAGCGGAACGGCGCCCTGGATGTTCGCCGTGGTGCCCGTGACGGAGTCGACGTAGATCTCGAAGTTGTTCCCGTTGCGAGCGAAGAAGTCGTCCCAGACCTTCGCTACATCCGGGCTCAGCTTGGGCAGGGCCTCTTTGAGCGGCACTTGCCCACTTGCCAAGGACAGCTCAGGCGTGAAGAACGCCTGACTTGCCAGTGAGCCCTTCGGAGGAGTGGCGGGGGGGGTGAATCCCCACGCCTGGGACGTCGCCATCACTGCCATACATACGGCGGCTTTCAAGACGCTGCGCATGCAGTGCTCCTTCAGATGAAGGACCAACAGGACTCAGCATTGGCCAGGTGCGGAAGTGCGAACCCACGAGGTGGCCTCTCCTGCAGGGAAGCCACCTCGAATGAATGCGCCGTCAACGGTGGGGAGCACCTTTTCAGCGTGCCCCCTCCGCGCCGACGCCCTGGGGCGCCGCGATGGACTACAGCGGGCTCGCGCAGGTGCAGGTGCTGGACGCGCCGTAGCAGGCGGCGCTGCTGCCCGCGGCCATCACCGAGTAGCAGGTGTTGTGGCCGGTGAGCACCTCGGTGTCCACGTAGCTGGTGATCGTCACGGTGGCGACGCGCGCCTTGCCGTACGTGCAGCCGTTGACGCCGTCCGACTTCATCACCCAGTACTGTGTCGCGCCGCTGATGGGGCTCCAGCTCAGAGAGACCTGTTCAGCGGTCGGTATCACGGTGACCGTGGGCGCCGCCGTCGGGCCACCCGTACATCCGCTGTTCACCGGCGCGGGCGTAGAACAGGCGATGTTGTGGCGGCTGAACGCGGCGTGGATGGCCGTCATGTGCGGCGTGCCATCGTTGATGTTGCCGTTGTCATCATCCGCTGCCAGCCACTGCTTGTAGCCGTTGGTAGCCCCGCAGCCATCCGACGTACCCGCGGTGCAGTTGCAGGCGTGCCATGAGCCGACGTTGCCACTGCCCTGGTAGAACACCTTGTTGCCGATGTTCTGCGCCGTGTTCCAGTCGTAGTTGAACGGAGGGAGCTGGAGGTCGCGGGCGACGAAGTCCCACGCCGCCTGACGTACTGGAGACCCGGCGCAATGCACCTGCCGGCTGCACGGGCCCGTGCCATTGGAACAGCGGGTGCAGACGAAGTTCTGCGGCGTGGTGGGCGTCGGCGGGTTGTGGACCGCGTAGTCGGCATCGCGGACGCCCGAGCAATTGGTCGCGCACCACGCGGCCCCGGTCTGCGCCTCGGTCACGTTGTAGCCCGTCCCATCCGCCGTCATGCCGCAGCCCTGGTTGGTGGTCTGGAAGAAGCCGTAGCCCACGCACGAGGCAGGTGACCTGCCGGTGGTCGCTGTGGATGCGGGGTTGAACGGCTGGCGGTACATGGCCGCGATGTCACCGTAGGCCTCGCTGGAGTTGCTCAGCGTGCCGGCCGTGTCGTTGTCGTCCATGCCGTGGCCCCACTCATGGTCGAGCACGGCGCCAATCTCACCCGTGTTCCGGCAGCCACCGCCGCTGCGGTAGAAGTTGACCGTGGAGCCGTTCCAGAAGGCGTTGCAGGTGTTGTTGAGGTTGACGTTGGCCGTCATGGACGCCTGCAGCCACGCATTGGTGGGCAGCCAGCCACGGGCGAGTTCCTTGATGCGGTTCAGCTCGTAGAACGCGGTGCGGGTCGCCCTGGTGTTTCCACCGTCGGGAGTTCCGCAAACACCATCGACTATCCCCAGAGAGATGTCGCCCCCCGGGCCCGTGGCGCTGACGCTGAGTGGACAGGTGGAAACGACGCGAAGGTAGCGACCCGTCAGCGTCGTGGTCGCGATTTGGGGAGGACTGAACACCCCATAGCCATCCGCGAAGACACCCGGCGCGACATCGGCCCAGGGCATGGGGTAGCGCAGCTGCATCGAGCCGCAGAACGAGCCCGCGGTGCATGGCGAGGGCACGCCCGTGTTGGTGTACGGATAGACACCACCGTTGACCGAGGCGTAGTGGTTGTCGTCCTCAAGCGCGAGCACTTCACCGGTGACCGCATCCACTGTCACCTTCCAGCGCTCATGCTCATCCTGGAGTTGGAAGCCGTACGTCCACACCAGTTCGTGGCCCATGCCCTTCCCAAAGCCCGCGCCCGGAATGGAGACCGGCGCGACCTCCAGCGTGGGCGCCTGCCAGATGTCGGCAGGGCTCTCGTAGAGGCCGAAGCGCTCGTGCGCGACGACCATCGCCCGGTCCGCGTCCACCAGCGGCATGGGGGCAATCTCCACGTTGGCCCACGACTCGGTGCCCAGCAGAATCAGGTTACCGTGACTGATGGTGGCCGCCAGTCGCCCATACCGGACCGGCACGCCCTGGTGCTGCTGGACGATGGAGACCTGCCACAGGTCCGGGGTGATCTGATCCACCCGGGCCTGGCCCAACTGGAGCATGTCCACGCCCACCACGTCGCGGTTGGCCTCCACGAACTTGTAGACGAGGTCGACGACGACGACGCCATCCACCTTGTCCACCGAACGCCCGAGCTGCCTGCCCAGGCTGCCCAGCGTCAGCTTGTTGCCCACGCCATTGCCCGGGATGAGTGGAACGGCGCCCTGGATGTTTGCCGCGGTACCCGTGACGGAGTCGACGTAGATCTCGAAGTTGTTCCCGTTACGAGCGAAGAAATCGTCCCAGACCTTCGCCACGTCGGGGCTCAGCCTGGGCAAGGCCTCGTTCAGAGGCACCTGTCCACTGGCCAGTGAAAGTTCAGGCTTGAAGAACGCCTGGCTCGCCAGTGAGCCCTTGGGGGGTGCGGCGGGGGGGTCGAATCCCCACGCCTGGGACGTCGCCATCACTGCCATACATACGGCGGCTTTCACGACGCTGTGCATGTCGTGCTCCTTCGCGTCACACGGAATCAGCATGAAGAGGCGGCCTCCATGGAGAAGGCCGCCTCGGAACCACTTGCCGTCAACCGCGGGAGCGCCCCACTCCAGCGCGCTCCCGCCGTGCCGGTGATGTCCCGGTGAGCCGCCGGACTACAGCGGGCTCACGCAGGTGCAGGTGCTGGACGCGCCGTAGCAGGCGGCGCTGCTGCCCGCGGCCACCACCGAGTAGCAGGTGTTGTGGCCGGTGAGCACCTCGGTGTCCACGTAGCTGGTGCCCGTCACGGTGGCCGCGCGGGCCTTGCCGTACGTGCAGCCGTTGATGCCGTCGGACTTCATCACCCAGTACTGCGTCGCGCCGCTGACGGCGCCCCAGCTCAGCGACACCTGACCCGTGGCCGGCGTCACCGAAACGGTCGGCGCCGCCGTCGGGCCACCCGTACAGCCGCTGTTCACAGCCACCGGCGTGGCACATGCGATGTTGTGACGGTTGAACGCGGCGTAGATGGCCGTCATGTGCGGCGTGCCATCGTTGATGTTGCCGTTGTCGTCATCCGCCGCCAGCCACTGCTTGTAGCCGTTGGTGGCCGCGCAGCCATCCGACGTGCCCGCGGTGCAGTTGCAGGCGTGCCACGAGCCGATGTTGCCGCTGCCCTGGTAGAACACCTTGTTGCCGATGTTCTGGGCCGTGTTCCAGTCGTAGTTGAACGGAGCGGACCGCAGGTCGCGGGCGATGAAGTCCCACGCCGCCTGACGCACCGGAGACGCGGCGCAATGCGTCTGCCGGCCGCACGGCCCCGTGCCGGTGGAGCAGCGGGGGCAGACGAAGTTCTGCGGCGTGGTGGGCGTCGGCGGGTTGTGGGCCGCGTAGTCAGCGTCGCGGACACCCGAGCAGTTGGTCGCGCACCACGCGGCCCCCGCCTGCGCCTCGTTCACGTTGTAACCCGTCCCATCCGCCGTCATGCCGCAACCATTGTTGAGGGTCTGGAAGAAGCCGTAGCCCACGCACGACGCGGGAGACTGGCCGCTGGTGGGAGTGGCGGCGGGGTTGAACGGCAGGCGGTACATGGACGCGATGTCGGCGTAGGCCTCGCTGGAGTTGCTCAGCGTGCCGGCCGTGTCGTTGTCGTCCATGCCGTGGCCCCACTCGTGGTCGAACACGGCGCCAATCTCACCCGTGTTCCGGCAGCCACCACCACTGCGGTAGAAGTTGACCGTGGAGCCGTTCCAGAAGGCGTTGCAGGTGTTGTTGATGTTGACGTTGGCCGTCATGGACGCCTGCAGCCACGCGTTGGTGGGCAGCCAGCCACGGGCCAGCTCCTTGATGCGGTTCAGCTCATAGAACGCGCTGCGGGTCGCCGCGGTGTTGCCGCTCGTGGGCGTGGGGCACGTGACGGTTCCGTTCCCGAAGTTGATGTTGCCCGTGCCGGTGCCGCTGATGGCGCCGCACGTGTCGACGATCCGGATGTAGCGGCCCGCGAGTGTCGTGGTCGTCGTCCCGGCCGTGTAGTCGTAAACGCCGTAGCCGTCCGTGAAGACGTTCGTCCCGACGTTGGCCCAGGGCATGGGGTAGTTGGGCTGCAGGACGCCGCAGAACGAGCCCGCCGGGCAACCCGGGGGCGAACCCGTGTTGGTGAACGGGTAGACGCCGCCCTTCACCGACTGGTCGAAGTAGTGGTTGTCGTCCTCCAGTGCGAGCACGTCACCGGTGGCGGCATCCACCGTCACCTTCCAGCGCTCGCTCTCGTTCTGGAGCTGGAAGCCGTACGTCCACACGAGCTGGTGGCCCATGCCCTTGCCGAAGCCCGCGCCCGGAACGGAGACCGGCGCGACCTCCAGCTTGGGCGCCTGCCAGACGTCGGCCGGGCTCTCGTAGAGGCCGAAGCGCTCGTGCGCGACGACCATCGCCCGGTCCGCGTCCACCAGCGGCATGGGCGAGAGCCCCACGTTCGTCCACGACTCGGTGCCCAGCAGAATCAGGTTACCGTGGCTGATGGTGGCCGCCAGCCGTCCATACCGGACGGGGATGCCCTGGTGCTGCTGGACGATGGAGACCTGCCACAGGTCCGGGGTGATCTGGTCCACCCGGGCCTGGCCCAGTTGGAGCATGTCCACGCCCACCGCGGCGCGGTTGGCCTCCACGAACTTGTAGACGAGGTCGGCGACGACGCCGCCATCCACCTTGTCCACCGAACGCCCGAGCTGCCGGCCCAGGCTGCCCAGCGTCAGCTTGTTGCCCACGCCATTGCCCGGGATGAGCGGAATGGCGCCCTGGATGTTTGCTGCGGTACCCGTGACGGAGTCGACGTAGATCTCGAAGTTGTTCCCGTTACGAGCGAAGAAGTCGTCCCAGACCTTCGCCACATCAGGGCTCAGCTTGGGCAGGGCCTCGTTCAGAGGCACCTGACCACTGGCCAGCGACAGCTCAGGCTTGAAGAACGCCTGGCTCGCCAGTGAGCCCTTGGGGGGTGCGGCGGGGGGGTCGAATCCCCACGCCTGGGACGTCGCCATCACTGCCATGAATACGGCGGCTTTCACGACGCTGCGCATGCGGTGCTCCTTCAGATGAAGGACCAACGGAACGGGGACTCCAGGGAACCGGAATGGCTCCAGGAATCCCCGGGTTGCGCATAATTCATGTTTACTTGGAGTGCGCTCCCGCAAACCACTCCGAGTGTTACCCCCTCAACAATGACTAGACGCGGTACGTGGCCGCCACTGTCTCCATCCGCGCGGCCACGTCACGCAGCGACGCGGTAATCCGCTGAGCGCTCTGCAAACCCTGCATGGACTCCTCCATCATCCGGGACAGGTCCGTCACGGCGATGAAGATCTGGGCGACGCCGGCGTTCTGCTGCGTCACGGCGGCGGCGATCTGCTGAGCGGCGGAGGCGTTGTCCTGGATGATGCCGGTCAGCTCGCGGAGGCTGTCGCCGCTGGCACGGACCTGGTCCAATCCGGTTTCAGCACTGCCCTGGCTCTGCACGGCCAGCGTGACGGAGCCCTGGATGGACTGGCGGATGTCCTCGAGGATCTCCCGCACGCGGGCAGTGGAGGTGATGGACTGGTCCGCGAGGCTGCGAATCTCGCGCGCCACCACGCCGAAGCCCTTGCCATGCTCGCCGGAGCGAACGGCCTCGATGGCCGCGTTGAGCGCGAGCATGTTGGACTGGTCCGCCAGGTCCTTCACCGTCTGGGTGATGCCGCCAATCTGCTGGGTGCGCTCGTTGAGGGCGGAGATGCTGTCGGCCACGCGGCCCACCTGCTCACGCAGTTGTTCGAATCCCTGGAGGCTCGCGGAGACGGTGGCCTCGCCGGAGCGCCCCACCTCGCGGGCTCGCGCGGTGACGCCGAGCACGGCCTGGGAGCGCTCGGCGGCCATCAGTGACGTCTGCTTGATCTCCTGGGCCGTCACCTGCGTCTCCTGGAGGGCCGCGGCCTGCTTCGTCAGGGTGCGCTCCTGCTGCGCGGCGGCGGCGGTGAGCTCCGCCACCGTCTGCCCCAGCACCTTGGTGCCCTGCTGGAGGCCACGCGTGGACTCGCGCAGGTGCTCCATCATCTGGGAGAAGGAAGCGGCCAACTGCCCCACCTCGTCGCGGCGGCTGGACACCTCCACCTGCTGGGTGAGGTCGCCCTCGCGCACGACGCGGCCCACCACTTCGCTCAGCCGGGCGATGGGGCCGGTGGCTCCGCGCGCCAGGAGCCAGCCCCCCACGCCCGCGACGACGAGCGAGAGCACCGTCAGGGCGATGGCCCCCCTGCTCGCTTGCTCCAGCGGGGCGTAGGCGTCCTCCGGGTCCACCGTGGCCACGAAGCGCCAGCCATCGCCGACGTCACGGACCGAGTTCTCGTTGATGGACTCCACGCGGACGACGTCGTCGGGACGTGAGAGGTCGCGCTCGTGCGTGTCGAAGAGGCTCATGCCGTCCGCGCCGAGGATCTCCAGGGCGAAGCTCCGCTGGCCTCGGGCCCGGGAGCGCTCCAGCGCGGGGGCCACCACCTGCCCCACCTGGCTCCACTCGTAGGCGGCCAGGAGCACGCCGATGCGCGCGCCGCTGATGGGGCTCAGCACGGGCACCGCGAGCGGCAGCACCGTCCGCTCGAAGAACGGGTCCACCTTCGTGAAGCCCGTGGTGTCCAGCGTCCCGTTCAGCGCGGCGCGAAACCAGGCAGAAGCGCGCACCTCGCCCTCGTGTCCCTCGTAGGCCTTGCGAAGCCGCGCCTCGCTGGCGGACACGGCGCGGCCGTCCTCGGTGAAGAGCACGAGGCCCGCGAAGGTCGGATGACGCTTCTCCAGGGCGACGAGCACCGCGTCGCTCTTGTCGAAGGTGTCGAAGAGCAGCGCGCCTCGGAGAATGGCATCCTCCGACCAGCTCCGGACGTTCGCCTCGCGCTCCGCCAGTGTGGACTCGACGAGGTCCCTGAGGCCCTGGGCCTCCACCCTCAAGGTCGCGTGGATCTGCTCCTGCAGGTTGTCGGAGATGAAGAGCCGGCCGAGGATGTTGAGCGGCAGCAACGCGAAGAGCGTGAGCAGGGAGACCGCCAGCGTCAGGCGGGTGCGGAGGGAGAGGGCGTCGAGCAGGCGCATGGCGGTCCGCGTGAGTCTTCAGAGGTCCAGCAGGGAGAGTCCGACGGTGACGGCGCCGATGACACGGCCACGGTCGCGGACAGGAAGGGAGACCTGGATGACGTAGGCTTGCGAGGACTCGTCGAAGAAGGGGTGCTCGCGCAGCACCCGCCCCTGCTTGAACGGCACCCGGAACTTGTCTTCGTCACCCTGCCAGTAATCGGACGTCCGCCGCGTGGCGCCCACCAGCGCGCCCTGGCGATCCATCACGAACGCCTCCGCCACCTTGTCGCGGCCCAGGGAGGTGCGGTGGCGAGCAAGCACCCGTGAACAGGCGGCGTCGAGCACGCGCTGCTTGAAGGGCGTCATCGCCGGAGTGGCCAGCCACGCGTCATCATCCGCGCGAATGGAAACCAGTGAAGCCCCGCGCGAGTTCTGGGCGAGCACCGCCTGAACCAGCTCCGGGTCCACGGCCATCCGCTGGAGCGCCGGCATCAGCCGCTCCACCTTCTCGAGCTGCGCGATGCCGTCCGGGGGCATCCCCGCGAGCACCGTGAGCACCATGCCGAAACAACACATCCCCACCTCAACGCATCCGCACGCTGTATCGGCGAGACTGACTTCCCCCTCTGCGCCGGCGGATTCGCCAGACGATACATGAATGAGACATCACCCGTGAGACAGGAAGGCAGAGGGGCCCTCACCCTCCAGGTCCGAACCCGCTCGCTTGGAGCCATCTGGACCCAGGGGCAAAGCCCCCAGCTCCTCCGCGAATTTCCAGGTCCTCGCGAGGTGCCGCGCTGTCGGAGGGCGCGGCGAGAGCCTCAGCGCACTGTTTGAGCGAAGTGCTCCGCGAGCCGCTGGAGCAGCTCGGTGTTCTCCCGCTCGGCGGACTCCAGCTTGGGCAGCTGCGCCTTCAGCTCCGCGAGGTCCTTGCCGCGCTGGCGAAGGTCTTCCGCGCCCAGCTCCAGCCAGCGCCCCATCTCCCGAGCCGTCAGCTCCAGATGGAACTGGAAACCGAACGACGAGCCCAGCCGGAAGGCCTGTTGCACGTAGCGGTCCGTGGAGGCCAGCAGCGTGGCGCCGGGCACGGCCTTGTACGTGTCACCATGCCAGTGCGCGACGACGGTGCGGGGGCGCACGCCGGCGATGACGGAGTCTCGCACGCCCTCCGCGGTCCAACGCACCGGGCCCACGCCCACCTCGAAGCCATTCTTTCCCGCGAAGACCTCGGCGCCCGCCGCGTCGGCGAGCAACTGCGCGCCCAGGCAGATGCCCAGAGATGGGCGCTCGTTGGCCAGTCGCTCGCGGAGGATGGCCAGCTCCTCGCGCAGGAACGGGTGCTGGTCCGCCTCGTAGACGCCCATGGGGCCGCCCATCACCACCACCAGCTCCGCGTCCACGTCGTCGTGACGCGCGGAGCGGAAGCGGTTGACGAGGGTGAAGCCCGCCTTCGTCAGCGCCGGCCCCAGAAGTCCCACGCCCTCGTGCTCCTCGTGCTGGTACACCACCGCGCGCATCGTCACGACCTCCGTGTCCACCGTCGCGCGGAGCCTACCTGGAATCCCGAGGGCGAGGCGCGTGTGCCGCGCGTTGTCGCTCGCGACCAGCCGCGAGCGGCAAGCAGTGCGCGAGTCACTCACGGAGCGGTGGCACCCCCGCGCTACTTCGCCTTGTCGCCCTTGAGGATGCGCAGCAGTCCCTCTTGCGCCACGGAGGCGACGAGGCGTCCGTCGCGCGTGTAGACGGAGCCTCGCGCCAGGCCTCGCGCGTTGCCCGCCCACGGGCTGTCCATGACGTAGAGCAGCCAGTCATTCACCTTCAGGTCCCCATGGAACCAGAGGGCGTGGTCCAGGCTCGCGCCGATGACTTGCGGCTGGAAGAAGCTGGCCGCGTGCGGCAGCAGCACGGTGCTGATGAGGTTGAAGTCGGACGCGTACGCCAGCACGTACTTGTGGACCTGGGGGTCCTCCGGAAGCTCGCCGTCGGCGCGAATCCACACTGCCTTGCGCGGCTCGTCCGGCACCGGATTGAACGGGTCCATGTACGCCACCGGCCGCATCTCGATGGGCTTGTCGCAGAGGATCTTCTCGCGCAGCCGCGCCGGAATCCTGTCCGCCTGACGCAGCAGCAGCTCCAGGTCCGTGGGCAGGCTCTCCGGGGGCGGCACGTCCGGCATGGGGGCCTGGTGCGCGTAGCCGACCTCGTCTCCGTGGAAGGACGCCATCATCGTGAAGATGGGTTGTCCCTTCTGGATGGCGACGATGCGCCGCGTGCTGATGCTGCCGCCGTCGCGCACCCGGTCCACCGTGTAGACGACGGGAAGGCTCGCGTCGCCTGGGCGCAGGAAGTAGCCATGAAGCGAGTGGACATGCCGCGCGGGCTCCACCGTCTGGCTGGCCGCCGACAGCGCCTGCCCCAGCACCTGCCCACCGAAGAGCTGGCGGAAGCCCAGGTCCTGGCTCCTCCCGCGAAACAGATTCTCCTCGATGACCTCCAGCTTGAGGAGCTCCAGCAGCTCGTCCAGGACTCGGCTCATGGAGGCCCCTCCTAGCCGACCCCGGCCGCGCCTGTCTCGCCCCGCGTGAGCCCGCCGTGCGCCGGAGGACGCCCTGGCCGGGCGCGGAAGGAATGGCATGCTCCGCCGGCCGTTGAGGAAACAGTCTCCCCTCTTCCCGCGAGCGCTCCCTTGCCCCGTTCCGTCCTGCTGACCTCGCTGTTGCTGCTGCCGTCGCTGGCCCCCGCCGCGGAGCCATCCCCCGAGGTGAAGCGCTGGTGGAGCCACGTCCAGTTCCTCGCGGACGACCGCCTGCGAGGCCGCGACACGGGCAGCGAAGGCCACCGCGAGGCCGCGGCGTACGTGGCCGAGCAGTTGGCGGGCCTCGGCGTGAAGCCCGGCGCTGGCGAGGGCTACCTCCAGGAGGTGGCGCTGGTGTCGCGGCGACTGGTGGATGCGCGCTCGCGGCTGACGCTGGTGCGCGAGGGCAAGCGCACGCCGCTCGTCGTCGGTCGCGAGGCCCTCATCTCCCCGCGCCAGGGCGAGTCGGGTCAGCTGGACGCCCCCCTGGTATTCGTGGGCCATGGCCTCTCCATCCCGGAGGCGAACCATGACGACTTCGCGGGCGTGGACCTCCAGGGCAAGCTGGCCGTCTTCATCTACGGAGGCCCCGCTCACATCCCCGGCCCCCTGCGGGCCCACCACAGCTCCGCGGCGGAGCGGGTCAAGGCGCTGAAGAAGGCGGGCGCCGTGGGCGCCGTGGTG
This sequence comes from Myxococcus sp. CA039A, assembly GCF_013336645.1. Taxonomy (NCBI): domain Bacteria; kingdom Pseudomonadati; phylum Myxococcota; class Myxococcia; order Myxococcales; family Myxococcaceae; genus Myxococcus; species Myxococcus sp. CA039A. The sequence goes on from NZ_JABUMQ010000165.1 coordinate 21,526, forward strand.
CTCCTGAATCCGAAGAACATGGAGACGCCCTGGTCCCGCTCCGCCCTGTCGCGCCTCCAGCCGGCGATGAACTTCGCGGACACCTCGCTGGACGACACGTCCGGCCTCCAGGTGAGCGTCTCCTTCAACCCGGAGCACGCCGAGAAGCTGTTCACCGGAAGCCCGCACTCGTTCAAGGAGCTGCTCGCGCTGGCGGACGCGAGCAAGCCGCTGCCGCGCTTCGAGCTGCCCACGCGCCTCCAGTCGAGCGCCGAGTGGGTCTCCACTCCCGTGACATCCGTCAACGTCGTGGGCGTGCTTCCGGGCAGCGATCCGGTGCTGGCCAAGGAGTACGTCGTCCTCACCGCGCACCTGGACCACGTGGGCGTGGGAGCGCCCATCAACGGCGACGCCATCTACAACGGCGCCATGGACAACGCGACGGGCGTGGCCGCCGTGCTGGAGGTGGCCCGCGCGCTCCAGGCCCAGAAGCCCCAGCGCTCCATCCTCTTCGTGCTGGTGACGGGTGAGGAGAAGGGGCTGATCGGCTCGCGCTACTTCGCCGCGCACCCCACCGTGCCCCGCGACGCCATCGTCGCGAACTTCAACCTGGACATGTTCCTGCCGCTGTTCGACTTCACCCGCGTGGTGGCCTACGGCCAGGACGAATCGACGCTGCTCGCGCCCCTGCGGGAGGTCGCCTCGGCGCACGGCGTGAAGCTCCAGCCCGACCCCAACCCCAGCAGCATGACCTTCATCCGCAGCGACCAGTACGCCTTCATCCGCCAGGGCGTGCCAGCCCTGTCCTTCAAGTTCGGCTACGCGCCGGGCTCCCCCGAGGAGCGCACCTTCAAGGACTGGTACACGCGCCACTACCACGCCCCCTCGGACGACCTGCGCCAGCCCATCCACAAGGACGGCGCCATCAAGTTCGTCCAGCTGCTCACCGACCTGACGCGCACCGTGGCCAACGCGCCCGAGCGACCGCGCTGGAACGACGACAGCTTCTTCCGCCGCTTCGCGCGCACCAACACCCCGGATGGCAAACAGGACACCCCCCTGAGCAATCCGTGACACCATCCCCGCACGGCCCTGGTAACACGCGTACAGGTGTAGCTTTCCATCGATGTGACAATGAATGACGCCCGGCGTCATGGCCGAGTGCGCGTCGTCGCAAATCGCCAGGGGGTGGCTTGAAGCGAGACACCCGTTTGCGCCACGCTTGATTGCACTTGAGACATCAGCGCGGCGCGGGCGACGAAACGCCCGAAAATTGGCGGGGGGCGAATGCAGTCAAACGTATTCACCGCGGTACTGATTCCACTGTCGTTGGCCGTCATCATGCTCGGCCTGGGACTGTCGCTGACGCTCGCGGACTTCAAGCGCGTCATCGTCTACCCGCGAGCGGTGATTGTGGGGCTCGTGTGCCAGATGCTGGTGCTTCCCGCCGGCTGCGCGCTCATCGCCCATGCCTTCGGCCTGGGACCCGAGCTGGCGGTGGGGCTGATGTTGCTCGCGGCGTCTCCTGGAGGAGCGACGGCGAACCTCTTCAGCCACCTGGCCCGCGGTGACGTCGCCCTCAACATCACGCTGACGGCGGTGAACAGCGCGCTGACGCTCGTCACCCTGCCCCTCATCGTCAACCTGTCACTGATGCACTTCATGGGGGAGGACCGCGCGGTCCCCATGCAGTTCTCCAAGGTGCTCCAGGTCTTCATCATCGTGCTGGGCCCGGTGAGCATCGGCATGCTCATCCGCTCGCGCAAGCCGGGCATCGCCCAGTCCCTGGACAAGCCCATCCGCCTGATGTCCGCCGCGTTCCTGGCGGTCGTCATCGCCGCCGCCGTCTACCAGGAGCGCGCGCACATCGGCGCGTACTTCAAGCAGGTGGGGCTGGCCGCGCTGAGCTTCAACGTGCTGAGCATGGCCATCGGCTACGTCACGCCGCTGCTGTTCCGCCTGCCGCGTCGTCAGGCCGTGGCCATCGGCATGGAGATTGGCATCCACAACGGCATCCTCGCGATGACCATCGCCATGAGTCCGCTGCTGCTCGGCAACGCGACCATGGCCATCCCTCCGGCCATCTACAGCATCGTCATGTACTTCACGGCGGCCATCTTCGGCTACGCGGTGACGCGTCGCCACACGGACGAACAGACGAGTCCCGAAGCCTCTCCCAGTCGTTCTTGAACCGCTGAGCCGCGGTCTGCCTCGCCGCGGTCCCCCCTCACTCCCGAGGAAGTGTCGAGATGATGCTCAAGCGTCTATCGCTGTCCTTTTGCACGCTCTGCCTGAGCCTGGGCCTGGTGTCTCCCGCAGCCGCGCAGCAGCCCAGCGCCGCCACCCCCACCCCGTCGGACGTTCCGACGCCGGGTACGCCGCAGCCACCGGAGGTCACGCCGGCCAATCAGCCGTCCCCGCTTCCCCTGCCCCGCCCCATCCCCAACG
>NZ_JABUMQ010000166.1:0-23951 GCF_013336645.1 Myxococcus sp. CA039A
ACCCCATCCCGGTCCCTCCCTACCCAAGCGGACGGGCCACCTCGTGCGAGGTGGAGATGCGGCGCGTGATAGCGTGCCGGCCCCGTTCCCCTGACACGACTTGCACCTCCCTACCCGTGGAGGCGTCCATGCACGAAGCGATCAAGCCCCCTCTTCCTCCTCTTCCCCACGCCGCCAGCGACGACGAGCCCGCTCCCGCGCCGCCGCACATGCCGGACGGGACCACCTACCCCGGCCTCGTCGTGCATCCGGGCCTGCGCCCGGGCATGCCGCGCAACGCGATGACGTCCGATCGGACGCCGTACTCAAAAGAGCCGCTGAAGGTGCTCGCCGGCAAGCTGCCGCCGGATCTGCATGGACATGTCTTCGTCGCGGGCCCCAGCGTCCATGCGGGCTCGCCCGCGCTGGCCTCGGATGGGCTGGTGCTGCGGCTCGACTTCGACGGCGCCGACGCGACCTTCAGCTCCGCCATCATGGAGACGCCGTCGTACTACGCGCGGGAACCGGTGAACGATGGAGCGACTTCTCGCGGCCCCATCACCCGCTACCTCAACGAGTTCCGTGAGACGACGCTCTCCGACGTGAGCATCGCGCTGGGCGCGCAGGAGGCCCCCAACACGGCGCCGTTCCTGGTGGAGGGTGAGAACATGTTGCTGGTGACCACGGACGCGGGGCGCCCGTGGGCCATCCACCCGATGACGCTCAAGGCGTACACGCCGCTCGGCTATCTGCGCGAGTGGAAGCCCGCCATCCCCACGCCCTGGGCCTTCCCGCTGCTCCAGAGCACCGCGCACCCCGCGTTCGCGCCCGAAGTGGCGGAGCCCATCTCTCCCCGGGAGACCGAGTCCCAGCAGAAGCCTCGCCTCTTCTTCACCAACCACGCCCCCAAGTGGCCGCTCGGCGAAGGCTGGACGCACCTGTCGAGCTGGGACACGTGGGAGAACCGGCTGCACCACTGGGCACTGATGGACGCGGCGACGGGCAATCCGGTGGTCGCCCAGTCGCTCCATCAAATCGCCGTCACGCGCGACTACGTCGTGTTGCTCGACAGCAACTTCCCCATCAACTTCTGGACCATCGCGGTGCAGGCAGCGCTGCCGGGGATGACGCGCGTGCAGCGACTGGTGGATAGATTCACCTCCGAGCGCGCGTACCCGCAGGCGGTGTTCTGGGTGGTGAAGCGCTCGGACCTGCGGCCCTCTCCCGGCACGCTGTCGCGGGACGACCCACCAAGGATTCCGGCGCATCGCTTCCAGTCCGGCGGGGGTGGCCTGCACTTCGCGGCTCGCTACGAGAACCCGGACGACGTCATCACCCTGGTCGCGGGACACTCGCCGTCCGAGGACCTGTCCCACACCATCAAGGAAGGGGACCTGCTCATCAATGGCCGCCGGGCGGAGGCCTACCAGGAGGGCATGCCCACGGCGGTGCCGGTGACGCGCAGCTCGCTGGGGGTGCACCGCATCGACATGCGCAACCGGCGCATCGAGTCGCGCCTGCACTCGCACGACAACTTCACCTGGGGCCTCACCGTCTTCTCCAACGCGGGCCTCGTCAACGGAGAACTCGAGACGAACCTGCGGCTGTATCTGCGGCAGAAGTGGCGCTCGCCCACGTCCGACAACAGCGACGGGGCGGAGCCGAACTGGGTCATTCCGGATGACGAACTGGCCATCTACTTCAACTCGGATGGGTTCGCGGCGGACATGGTCCCCGAGTACGTCTACCAGCTCTACAAGCCCATCGTTGGAGACAAGAGCGGCCTGCCCATCCAGGAAGGCCGGGCCGCGAGCTTCTTCAAGTTCTACGTCAAGTCGGGTCGCTTCGACGGCTACGTGTTGCCCACGGGCTGGTTCGGCTTCGCGCCGCAGTTCGTGCCCAGCATCAAGCTGCCGAAGGTGCCGTACTGGAAGGGCTACGTCGTGGCGCTGGTGGTCTCCGACCCGACGCCGGACCTGCCTGCCGACTCCACGGGTGACGAGGTGTGGATCTTCGACTCGGAGAACATGAGCAAGGGGCCCATCTGCCGGCTGGGCAGCAAGTACTTCGACGTGGGCATGACGTTGCACACCACGTTCCTTCCGCCAGGGCTGGGGGAGATCCTCGACGGCCACGTGCCGGATAATGCGGGCCCGCAGTACTGCGTGGACGTTCGCGAGGACTACAACGTGGACGCGATGGAGAAGACGTACGCGGAGTGGCTCCCGGGACTGTTCCCCCGCGTCCCGCGCGTGCTCTTCACGCCGTGGAGGCTGGGAGTGAGGTGGGCGCTCAACTTCCCGAAGCTGCGCAAGGTATTCGAGCGAGACGTGTTCCCGAACTTCCCGCGCCAGCGCCCGCGGTCGCCTCCGGGCGGGGGCGGCAAGAAGGACTGAGCGTCACTTCGCCGGGAGCATCCCGGAGTCCGCCATCTCGAAGTCTCCCTCGGGGGAGACGAGGACAGCTCCCCCGAAACAGGAGATGTAGAGGCGTCCGTCGGCGAGCCATCCAGAGCCCTGAGGAGCACCGGGGAGCTGTCGCCAGGGCTCCACGTCGAAGGTCTCGCCCTGGGCAAACACCCGGTACAGTCGACCCGTGTTCCCTCCGAGGTGGGCCAGTCCTGTCGCGACGATGATGTGCGGCCCCAGGCGATGGATGCCAACCACATGGGTGTAGAGGATGTGCGTTTCGGTGGCGTCGTCCCGCTGGTGAACGAGTTCGCCACCCCACTCTCCCCGACTGGCACCCAGCAGATATCCGTCCGAGACACGCAGGCCGCATTGGGGCCGCTGGTTTCGCTTCTTCACCCGAGAAGGATATTCGCCCATGTCGAACACCTCGGCGGAGTAGGTCCGTTGCGCGAGGAAGACCGCGGGGAGTTCATCCGGGCCCAGGTCGAGAAACGGACGGGAGGTGGCCGTCAGGGATGCGCCCGCATGCTCATGGGCGAAGAACACGGAGTTGGTCCTCCCCGCCGGATACTCTTCCTCGCCCCGGATGACCCGAACGGCCTGGCTGGCCGCCTCCTTCACGGGCGGATACCAATGCCTCGCCGCGATGCGCTCGAGCGACTCGATGGCTCGCTCCGCGTAGAGCAACCCGAGAGCGCGGGCCGAGGCATGGACACGGCGCCAGTCCGGGCCATCTTCGAGCTGCGCGATGAGCGCATCGGTGGCCTCCGCGTATTGGATGAGGCCGAGCGCGAGGGCCGCGGTGATCCTCATGTCCCAGCCTTCGCTGGCCAGATGTTCAACGAGGACCCCCCCCCGCGTGGCGCGCGTGCGGGCCAAGCTCCGCGAGATCCCGCACCGCGAAGTCATCGTACGGCCGCTGCGCCAGGCGCTCGATGAGTTCTTGAACCCTGGCGGAGTGAGCTCCATCGACCCAGGTACCGAAACTCCGGAGGAATGCACTCACTCGGCCTGACGGGGTTGAGCCCAAATCCATACCTCCCAGGGGAAAGCCTCTCGAAAACCTATCACCCCCGAGTTCCGCGCGAGCCCCGCGGCGTGGTGACTCCTCGCATCACTCCCGTGCCATGACGGTACGGGTGGCGTCCTCGAAGAGCGTGTCCGGCACGGAGGCCAGGACTTCATCACGGCGTCCCTCGACCCAGGCCCAGCGCGCGCCCAGCTTCGTCACCAGGCCCAGGGTTCCACCACGCAGACGTGCGATGAAGTGCCGCGCCTGACCCTTGCCTCCATCGAACCGCCACAGCACCGCGTCGAGTTCCGGCGGCGGAGTGTCCGCCGCGAGCAATGGAGTGATCGCAGCCTGACACTCCAGCCGGAGGATGCGCGCGTCCAGTTCCACGATGAAGTCATGCACGCTCAAGTCGCCGCGCGTCTCCGCCTCGCGCAGGTACTTCACCACCCGAGCCACAGCCGCGGTGAGGTGGACATACGTGTCCTTGCCCCGACACAGGGCCGCCGCCGCGCCCGCTGTGCGCCGGGCCACCGCGAGTGCTTCCGACTCCTTGGGCTCGGAGCGGGAGTCCGCGATGAGTCGGTGGTATGCGCGGCCCGCGTGGCTGGTCAGTTGCTTCTGATGCCCGAGCGAGAGTGACTCCTGCGGCGTGAGGCGCGACGGCTTCGCGAGGAAGTCACGCACGTGGTCCAGCACGCGTCGTGCGACGGCCTCCTCGAACCGGTCAGCGAGGTGCGGCGCGACGAGCGAGGAGAACCACAGCCCCAGTTCCACCTGCCCCGCTGCCGGACAGACAGGGCGCGGCCCTCCCAGCGCCCACGGCCCGTCGGGCCGGTCCTCCGGGCGCGCGGCCTGGAGCGCCGCCTTCAGGATGATGTGACAGTGGGGCAGGTCCTCGACCGTCGTCATGTACGCGCTCCTCCGTGGCCTGATTCTCGGGCACGCGCGCCCCGCCCTCAATCTCCGCGTGAGCGCAGGGTGACGATGTGGGCTGCCCCGTCGCCATCGAGGTCCGAAGCAGACCCGGCCCCAGCACGAAGCTCACGCCTCCGTGCGGCGATACGGACTCACGCGCCGCCATCGAGACCTGAAGCCGCTCCGCCGCCTCGTCAGCACGAGGCTCACGCCTCCATGCGGCGATGCGGGCTCAGGCCTCCGCCATGACCGTGTCGACGATCTTCGCGGAGCACAACACCGCGGGCAGTCCCGCCCCCGGATGCGTCCCCGCACCCACGAGGTAGAGCCGGTCCACGTCCTCGCTCTTGGCCTGGGCTCGGAGGAACGTGGTCTGCATCAGCGTGGGCGCGAAGCTGAACGCCGCGCCCCGGAACGAGCGCAGGTCATCCCGGAAGTCCTCCGGCGTGAAGACTCGCGACGTCACCAACTCCTGCTCCAGCCCAGGCAACACCGTGCGCGACAGCCGGGCCGCCAGCTTGCGACGGAAAATCTCCGCCCTCGCCTTCCAGCTCGAGCCGTCTCCCAGGTGCGGCACCGGCGCCAACACGTAGAACGCATCGTGGTCCGGCGGAGCCAGCCCCACGTCCGTCGCCGTGGGGCGATGGAGGTACAGCAGCGGGTCCTCGGAAGGCAGCCCCGGCCCGGCCAGTCCGGAGAACATGCCCTTGAAGTCGCGTCCGAACAGCAACGTGTGGTGCGCGACGTCCGGGTACCGACGCCGCGTTCCGAAGTACCAGAGGAACACGCTCATCGAGTACCGCGCCTGCTGGATGCGCGTGTCCGTCCAGTGACTGCGCACATGCCTGGGCAGCAGATAGCGGTACGTCCACGCCGCGTCCGCATTGGACACCACGGCCTCGGCGGGAAGCCACGAACCATCCCCGAGCCGAACCCCCGTGGCCTTGCGCCCCTCCACCGTGATCTCCGACACCTCGCTGCCGTAGCGAACCTCGCCCCCCAGCGACTCCAGCAAGGACACCATTCCCCGCACCAACGCCCCCGTTCCTCCCACTGGAAAGAACGCACCCCAGCGCCGCTCCACGAACTGGATGGACGTGTACACCGCGCTCGCGGGCGAGAAGGGACTGCCGCCGATGAGGAGCGGATGGAAGCTCAGCGCCTGCCGCAGTCGCTCGTCCTTCACGTGACGCGACACCAGCCCATACATGCTCCGGAAGGCCTCATCGCGCACCAAGGCCGGAGTGAACGGCGCGAGGCTGAGCACGTGCGGTACCGGCGCACTCATCAGCGGGCCGATGCCCGCTTCGTACATCCGCTCGACACGGGCACTGAGCGACAGGTAGCCCGCCTCGTCTCCAGGCGAGATGCGTCGCACGGACTCCAGCATCGCCTCCTTGTCCGTGTGGTAGTCGAACGTGACGCCGTCCGGAAAACGCATGCGGTACAGCGGCGTCACCGGCTTGAGTTCCACGTGGTCCGCCAGCTTCCGTCCCGCCAGGGCCCACAGCTCCTCGAGCAGGTGCGGACAGGTGATGACAGTAGGGCCGGCATCGAAGGTGAACCCGTCCTGCTGGAAGGCATGGGCCCGACCACCAGGTCCATCCCTCCGCTCCAGGACGGTGACTCGCCAGCCTCGCGCGGCCAGTCGGACCGCGGCCGCCAGCCCTCCAAAACCACTTCCGATGACGAGAACGCGCCTGCCGTCCCGCCGCGTGTCGAGCTCCACCCTGGCCGAAGGTCTCATCACCGTGGAGGTTCCATGGCACACCCGGGCCGCGCGCTCCACTCCGGCGAGCAGGCAACCCTCCTGGTGAAGCGACCGGGCGCTGTTGCGAGCCTGGGGGTGCACAGCTAGCCTCCCCCTTCCAAGGGGGGGTGCCGCGCCCCTGCGCGCACGGGTTGAGCAATGATTGAGGTTCCTGGCTACCGCAGCGACAGAGCGCTCTCCTCCTCCGGCTCCTTCCAGCTCCTTCGCGCCACGCGCGCGGAAGATGGTGCCCGGGTCACCCTGAAGGTCGCGGAGCCCACTCGGCCCCCGTCCCTCACCAATCGTCTTCGCCACGAATTCGAGCTCACCCACACCCTCCGCCTCGACGGCGTCCTCCACCCTCTTTCCCTCGAAGAATCCCGCCCCGGCATGTCCGTGCTCGTGCTCGAGGGTTTTGGAGAGACGACCCTCGCCCAGCGACTCGCCGCGGGCCGCATGGAGGTCCGCGCCGGGTGCAGGATCGCCGTCGCCCTTGCTCGCGCCGTGGGCCAACTCCACGCCGCCGGCATCCTGCACCGGGACCTGCAACCCGCCTCCGTACTGCTGAGCGCGGACGGCTCGTCCGTGAAGCTGACGGGACTCACCCTGGCCACGCGCCGCGCGCGGGCCGAAGTGGCGCCTGTGGCCCCGGAGCGCTTGGAGGGCACGCTCGAATACCTGTCGCCCGAGGGCACGGGCCGCACCCACCGCAGCGTGGACTCGCGCAGCGACTTCTACTCGCTGGGTGTCATGCTGTTCGAGCTGTTCACCGGCCGTCGGCCCTTCGCGGACACCGATGCCCTGGGGCTCATCCACGCGCACGTGGCGCTCCCCCCGCCGGCGCCACAGGAGCTCGTGCCGGAGCTGCCTCGCCCCCTCTCGGCCCTCATCCTCAAGCTGCTCGCCAAGTCACCCGAGGACCGATACCAGAGCGCGTACGGACTGGTCGCCGACCTCCAGCGCTGCCTCGACGCGCTGGAGGAGACCACCGGCGCGGTGCCCGACTTCGAGCTGGGCACGAAGGACGTGCCCGAACGCTTCGCCGTGCCCGAGAAGCTCTATGGGCGCGAGACACAACAGGCCGAGCTGAAGGCCGCCTTTGATCGCGCCGCATCGGGTCGCTCCGGCTTCGTGCTGCTCACGGGCGCGGCCGGCATGGGCAAGTCCGCGCTCACGGGCACGCTCAAGCGTCCCGTGTCGGCGAGACATGGCCTGTTCGTGCGGGGCAAGTACGACCAGCTCCTTCGGGACACGCCCTACAGCGGCGTCTTCGAGGCCTTCCGCGAGGTGGCCCGCAGCCTGCTTGGCGAGGAGCGACTGGAGGATTGGCGCGCGCGCTTGCTGGAGGCGTTGGGTGGCATGGGGCGGCTGGTGGTGGACGCGGTGCCGCGCCTGGCGCTGGTGCTGGGCGAGCAGCCTCCTGTCGCCGAGCTGGGCCCCGCGGAGTCGGAGCTCCGATTCCAGCTCGTGTTGCGCAAGCTGGTGGGGGTGCTCGCCACGAAGGAGCATCCGCTCGTCATCGTGCTCGACGACCTTCAATGGGCGGACAGCGCGAGCCTCCAGTTGCTGCGCCTGCTCCTGTCGGACCGGGGACTCAATCACCTGCTCATCGTCGCGGCCTGTCGCTCCGAGGAGCTGGGGCCCGAGCATCCGGTGGAGGGACTCACGCAGGCACTGCGCGATGCGGGCACGCCCGTGCAGCGCATCGACCTGGAGCCGCTGACACCCGCACAGCTCACCCGCCTCGTGGCCGATGTCTTCCCCGCGGCGGCGGGTCAGCCGGACACGCAACTGGACGCGGTGGTGCTCTCGTTGACGGAGGGCAATCCGTTCTTCGCGGTGCAGCTCCTGCGCGCCTTCTACGAGCGCGGGCTCGTGCGCTTCGACGCGGAGGGCGGCGGGTTCCGGTGGGATGGTGGAGCGCTGCGCGGACAGGACTTCAGCGACGGCGTGGTGGCGCTGCTCACGGCGCGAATTCGAGAGCTGAGCCCGGGTGCGCAGGCCCTGTTGCCCGTGGCGGCGGCCCTCGGACATACCTTCACGTTGCGCAACCTCGCCGTCGTCCTGGAGCGCTCGCCGGAGCAGGCGGAAGAGGCCCTGGACGAAGTGCTCCAGGCGGGGCTGGTGGCCCCGGTGGGCGAACGGCTCGCCGATACCGAGAGCAGCGACAGCTTCCAGTTCGCGCACGACCGCGTCCAGCAGGCAGCCCTGGAGCTGACGCCCGTCAGCGAGCATCCGGAGGTGCATGCGCGCATCGGCCGGCTGCTGCTGCGGCACACGCCTCCCGAGCTGATGGACGAGCAGCTCGCCGACATCGTCAGCCACTTCCACCTCGCCCTGCCCGTCTTGAAGGACGCGGAGGAACGCAACCGCGTGGCGGAGCTGGACCTGCGCGCGGGGCGCGGCGCCAAGTCACGCGGTGCGTGGGCCGCGGCGCTGCGGCTCCTGACGACAGGGCGACAGCTCCTCGGAGACGAGGGCTGGAAGTGGAACCGCGCGCTCGCGTTCGACCTGCACGTCGAAGCGGCCGAGGCGGCGTACCTCGCTGCGGACTTCGAGCAGATGGAGCGGCTGGCCAGCACGGCGCTGGCCCATGCGGTGGACCGGCTCGAACAGGTGCGGGTGCATCTGGTGCGACTCCAGTGTCACTCGCACCGGGGTGAGCACGAGCGCGCGGTGGACCTGGGGCTGAAGGTCCTCGGGACGTTGGGGCAGCACCTTCCCGCGAAGCCCAAGCAGGCGCATGTCCTGGCCGCCGTGGCGAAGACGAAGATGTACCTGGGCCTGCGCAAGCCCGAGGACCTGGAGTCACTTCCGGAGCTGACGAACCCGCTGCTGCTCGCCACGCTGCGGGTGATGATGAAGCTGGCCACGGCCGCGTTCATGGCCCGGCCGCTGCTCTTCCCGCTCGTCGTGCTGCGCAACCTCCAGATTTCCATCCGGCATGGGGCGACGGGCACGGCGGCCTTCGGCTACGTGGGCTATGGCCTGATGCTCAGCGTCCACCTGGGCAATCCCGAGGAGGGCTACCGCTACGGCCGGCTGGCATTGAAGACGCTGGACCGCTTCAGCGCGGAGAGCCTCCGGTCGATGGTCCACTTCGTCTTCAACCTCTTCATCCGGCACTGGAAGGAGCCGCTGTCGCCGTGCATCGACGACTTCTTCGCCGGGGCGAGTAAGGGCCAGGAGACAGGCGACATCGAGTACTTCGCATACAACTCGAGCGCGGGCTGCGCCGTGTCGCTCATCGCGCGGGATGGACTGGGAGAGCATGGCCCGCGCGTCGACCGCTTCATCGATGCCCTCGCCTCGCACCGGCACCAGAACGTGCCCTTCCTCCAGTACACGCGGCACACGCTCGACGTGCTCACGGGTGCATTCACCGGGGACGTGGAGGCACGGGAGCAGGACATCGTCGCCCCGTATCACCAGCTCGGTTATGCCAACGGCATCGCCACCTGCGACGTCATGCGCACCATGCGGCGCTGGTTGTGGGGTGATGCGAGCGGAGCGCTGGAGAGCGCGGCGGCGGTGGACGCGCGCGTGGAGCTCATCGCGGGGCAGATGTATCTGCCCTGGTACAAGTTCTTCCAGGGCCTGGCGCTCCTCCAGCTCCATCCCACGAAGGGACCGCTGGAGCGAATCCGCTCCTCGCGCGCCATCGACACCCTCCGCAAGCAGATGCGGGGTTGGGCCCGCATCGCCCCGATGAACTATGGCGCGCGCGCGGAGCTGCTCGACGCGGAGCGCGCACGCGTCGACGGGCGCGCCGACGAAGCAGCGGATGGCTATGACCGGGCCATCCGACTGGCCCGGGAGCACGGCTTGTCGCTCGACGAGGGCGTGGCCTGCGAGCGGGCCGCGCACTTCCACCTGTCCGTGGGTCGCGAGCGAGTGGCCCGCTCGTATCTGGAAGAGGCACGGAGCGCGTATCTGCGCTGGGGCGCACGGGCCCTCGTCTCGCGAATGGAGCGAGAGCATCCGCGCCTGCTGACTTCTTCGGCTCCAGAGTTCCCTCGGACCGAGGAGTCCGGTGGCACTCCGCTGGCCGCACTGGACCTGGAGTCGGTGCTCAAGACGGCGCGCGCGCTGTCCGGCGAAATCGTGTTGGACAAGCTGCTGCGCAAATTGATGACGCTGCTCATCGAGAACGCGGGGGCGCGGCGCGGCTTCCTCATCCTCAAGAAGCCCGCGGGCCTCTTCATCGAAGCGGAGGGCTCCGTGGATGGAGCCCGCGTGCTGCAAGGGCAGGCTGTGCCGGTGGAGTCGTCCACGGCGCTGCCGGCCTCCATCGTCCATTACGTCGTGCGCACCGGGGAGACGGTGCTCCTGGATGACGCGACGGCGGAGGAGCCCTTCTCCGAGGACCCGTACGTCCGCAGCGCGCGTCCGAAGTCCGTGCTGTGCAGCCCGCTGCTGAAGCAGGGCTCGCTCACGGGGGTGCTCTACCTGGAGAACGACGCGACGCGAGGCGCCTTCACCCCCGAGCGCCTGGAGGTGCTGCGCCTCTTGTCCTTCCAGGGCGCCATCTCCCTGGAGAACGCGGGCCTGTACGCGAGCCTGGAGGAGTACAGCCACACGCTGGAGCGGCGCGTGGATGAGCGCACCGCGGAGCTCCAGAGCAAGAACGTGGAGCTGGCGGGCACCCTCAGCCGCATCCAGGAGATGCAGCGGCAGTTGGTGGCGCAGGAGAAGCTGGCGTCCCTGGGCTCACTCACCGCGGGCATCGCCCACGAGCTGCAGAACCCGCTCAACTTCGTGAACAACTTCTCGGAGCTGTCCGCGAAGCTGGCCGCCGAGCTGGACTCCACGCTGCGGGGCATGACGGACAAGTTCGACGCCACGACGGCGGAGGACGTGCTGGAGACGCTGGAGGACTTGAAGCAGAACTCCAAGCGCATCCAGTCCCACGGCCAACGTGCGTCGGGAATCATCAAGACGATGCTGCGGCACTCGCGGCGCTCGGAGGGCTCGCGCAGCCGCGCGGACCTGAACATGTTGATTCGCGACAGCGTCAACCTGGCCGTGCAGGGACTGCGAGCCCGTCAGGGCGCGGCCACCGTGGAGACGGACACGGAGCTGGACGCCACCGTCGGCACCGTGGAGGTGGTGGCCGGCGACATCAGTCGCCTGTTCATCAACATCCTCGACAACGCCTTCTACGCCACGGTGCAGAAGCAGCGAAAGGCCGACGGGGGCTTCGTCCCTCGCGTCCAGGTCTCCACCCGCCGCCAGGGAGACCGCGTGGAGCTTCGCGTGCGCGACAACGGGCCGGGCATTCCGCTGGAGATTCGCGAGAAGCTGTTCGACCCGTTCTTCACCACCAAGCCCGCGGGCTCCGGCACGGGGCTGGGCCTGTCGCTCTGTCACGACATCGTCCAGGAGCATCAGGGCGAGATTCGGGTGGAGAGCGTCCTGGGCGAGTACGCGGAGTTCATCATCACCCTCCCCGCGCCCAAGGGCACCACCGCCGCCGCCTGACGCCGGACATGAGAAGGCCCCTCGTTCCACACGGGAAGGAGGGGCCGGAACATCAGAGAAGCAGCGCGGCGGCTAGGCCGTCTTCTTCTCCTTCTCCATGACGAGCTGGGGTGCCTCGTGACGGGTGATGACCGTCTCGGTGATCTTGCACTCCTTGACGCCCTCGCGGAACGGCACGTCGTACATGATCTCCAGCATCGCATCCTCGAGGATGGCGCGCAGGCCACGCGCTCCGGAGTGACGGCGCATCGCCTCGCGAGCGATGGCGCGCAGCGCCTCCTTCGTGAAGGTCAGCTTCACCTTCTCCATCTCGAAGAGCTTCTGGTACTGCTTCACCAGCGCGTTCTTCGGCTGGGCGAGGATGGTGACCAGGTCCTCTTCCTTCAAATCATTCAGCGTGGCGATCATCGGCAGACGACCGATGAACTCGGGAATCATCCCGAACTTCATCAAATCTTCCGGCTCCGTCAGCGCCAGCAGCTCGCCCACGCTGCGGTCCTCGCGGTGCGAGATTCGCGCCCCGAAGCCCAGGCCCTTCTCACCCACGCGGCGCTTGATGACGCCGTCGATGCCGTGGAACGCGCCGCCGCAGATGAACAGGATGTTCGTCGTGTCGACCTGCACGTACTCCTGCTGGTTGTACTTCTTGCCACCCCTCGGGGTGACATTGGCGCGCGTGCCCTCGATGATCTTCAAGAGCGCCTGCTGCACGCCTTCACCGCCCACATCGCGGGTCGCGCTGGGCATGTCGCCCTTGCGCGCGATCTTGTCGATCTCGTCGATGTAGACGATGCCGCGCGCCGCCTTCTCCACGTCGTAGTCGGCGTTGTGGAGCAGGTTCTGGATGATGTTCTCCACGTCCTCACCCACGTAGCCGGCCTCGGTGAGGCTGGTGGCATCCGCGATGGTGAACGGGACGTTGAGGAAGCGCGCCAGCGACTGCGCCAGCAGCGTCTTGCCGCTGCCCGTGGGGCCGATGAGCAGGATGTTGCTCTTGCTGAGCTCCACCTCCTCGCCCGACGGACTCTTCACGCCAGGGCGCGGTCGAGCCGAAGGCTTCTTCTGGTAGATTCGCTTGTAGTGGTTGTACACCGCTACGGCGAGTACCTTCTTGGCCTGGTCCTGCCCGATGACGTACTCATCGAGGAACGCCTTGATTTCCGAAGGCGTTGGCAGGCTGACCTGAGGCTTGCCTTCTTCACGCTCGTTCTCATCCGCGATGATGTCGTTGCAGAGCTTGATGCACTCATCGCAGATGTAGACCGTAGGTCCCGCAATCAGTTTGCGGACCTCGCGCTGCGATTTTCCGCAGAACGAGCAGGACAGGTTGACGTGGTGCTCCTTCTTCACTGCCGCCTCCGAGTTCGCCGACCCCGGTTCCCCCGGAGCCACTTCGCCGTCCACCGCTCCCCAACCCAAACGGCCTGCCCACGTCTCGAACAGCCGCCGGGCCCACCTACATGGGGGCCCATAACCACTATAGGGCCCTCCCCCCTGGGCAGGAAGCCCAACGGTGCGGGCCCGTTACGGAGCGTACAGCCTCCGCAACGGGTGAGCGTTCAGTAACAGTGGCTCAGGCGTCCGTCACGCCCGCGGCGAGCTCTTCCACGTCGTCCGCCAGGGCGGCTGCCCGCTCGGCAACGGCGTTCGGAATCTTGCGGCACCCCGCCAGCTCGCTGGCGAGCTTCCGAGCCATCGACGCCAGCTTGCGCACCTGGAGGCTCTCGGGCGGCGGCTCGGGCGGCGGACGGGGGAAGCGCTCGGTGAACTCCTTCTTCAGCTCCGTCGGAGACTTCTCCGGACTCCAGATGCTGTCACGTAGGGATTTGTATTCAGTGGGTGACAACTGGCCCCGCTCCTCGGCGTCGGCCAGCACTTCGATGACCTCGAAGGCCGGAGCCTTTTCCGGGAACTCCTGAGCCCGCAGCTCCTCCTCGGGCTCATGCTTGGCCAGGAAGCTGAAGGAACGGGTGAGCTTGAGGGCCGTCTGCTTCTTGATGTGCAGTTCCTTGAGGCAGTAGGCCTCGAAGGTGGGGTGGCCCCACTCCTCGAACTTCGCCTCGTCCCGGACCGTCACGAGCAACTTGCCCAGCTCGGCCCAGGTGGACTTGAAGCGCTTGGCGGCCATCAGCACGGTGTGACGGAACGTCCCCGGCGGCACGCTCAGCGCTTTCTTCGCGATTTCGGTCTCGGCAACGGATGCGGCGGACATGGCCCCGGTATGCGGCATGCCCGCGAGGTGGGCAAGAAAGTGGCCCTACCCCCGCTTGCCGATATTGAACGACAGGCCCACCGTCGCCCGCTCTCCGTCGTAGGCCCGGAACGGCCACTTCTGCAGCTCCGTGAAGAGGCAGTCGTAGAGTGGGCCCTTCTTGAACTGGGGGTTGTCCACCCACAGCTTGTTGACCTTGCCGTCGTTGCCGATGACGAACTCCAGGGGGATTTTCGTGGCCAGCCCGGGACTGCGCTCGGCCTCCTCCTTGAAGCACTTGAAGAGCGTGGACTTGTTGCCCGCGACGATGCGGTTGATGGCGGACTGGTCGAACTGCTGCGCCACCTCCATGCCCTCCGCGTCCGTGTTCACGCTCCCCGAGGGACGCGGCGGCTTGCGGTCCTCCGTGCGTGACGCGGAGGCCACCGCCGTGGGCTTGCCCGTGCCGTTCGCGGGCTTCGCCGTGCCCGTCTCCCCGGGTTTGGTCGGCCGGGCGGAGCCTTGCGTGGGGTAATCGAAGAGTTCCTCGTTGTCCTGGCGCGCTTGCGCCACGCGGATGACGGGGGCCTCCATCTCGATGCCCTCGAACTCGTCCTCTCCAAACCAGCCGTGCACCGCGGCGTTGCGCGCCAGGAGCAGGCCCGCGCTGCCCAGCACCAGCGCCAGCGCACCCGCGACGCCGCCGAGCACCATCACCCGCTTGCGGTTCTTCTCCCGCTCCACCAGGACGGCCGCGTCCACGCGCACCCGTGCCTCGGAGAGCGCCACGTGCACCTTGAAGGGCTCCACATCTTTAATGGGGTGGAAGTCCCGCTCGCCGGCCAGGGCCAGGGGGGAATCGGGCGTCAACTCGCCCGTCTTGAGCTTCTCCACGATCTGGGAGCCACTCACCGGTCCAAGGACCAGGTCTCCATGTCGGAAGAGCCACTGCCCATCCACGTCCGCCGCGAGTTCTTGTCCAGCTGCCATTTCGCGCGCGATTATCCCGTGTTACCCCGCGCCCTCGCAACGCCGTGCTTACTTCGACCTCCAAGCGGATTCCCGTCGCACTGTGGATCTGGTACCGCGGCGGAAACTTCCGCGGGTTCCAGCGCCAGCCGGAAGGCCCCACCGTCCAGGAGGCCCTGGAGGGGGCCCTGCGCTCGGTGGGAGTGCCCGCGACGGTGATGCCCTCGGGGCGGACGGACCGGGGCGTCCATGCGCGGATGCAGGTGGTGAGCGTCCGGCTGGAGGCGGGAGACTCACCCGAGTCGCTCGCCCAGCGGCTCCCCCCGCACCTGCCCTCGGGGCTCGGGCTGTGCCTGGTGCGCCGGCCCGGCTCCTTCCATGCCCAGTGGAGCGCGAGCGGCAAGGAGTATCGATATCGACTGTGGCTGGGCGGCGGAGCGCCGTCGCCGGAGTGGGCACCCTACTCGCTCGACGTGGCGGGCGAAGCGGGGCTCCAGGGGCGAGGCGCGACGGCGACACCCGAGCGGGTGGCGGAGCTGCTCGCCATGGCGGCGGGCACGCGGGACTTCATCGCCTTCCATGAGAAGTCCAGCCCCCGCAAGCCGCGCACGCTGGAGTCCGCCACCCTGCACAAGCGGGGCGGTGGCCTTTACGAGGTGAGGCTGACCGGGGACGGCTTTGCTCGCTACCAGGTGCGCTACGTGGTGGGTGGCGCGCTGAAGGTGGCGGCGGGGCTGCTGCCAGAAGAGGCGTGGCTCGCGGCCCTGGAGACGGGGGCGGCCATGGAGGGCTTCAAGGCGCCCGCTCACGGCCTGATGCTCTGGGAGGTCCGCTACCCTCCTGGAGTGGATCCCTTCACCGCCCCGGAGCGTCTCCACCCTCCAGGGCTGCCGCTGGAGCCACCCTTCCTACCCGGGTGACACGCGGCGGATCCTCGCGCTGATCAGTCGACGAGGCGCTCTTCGTACTTCGCCAGCAGATCCGAGATGGCCTCTCGGAGGTATTCGCTCTGACGGATGCGGGTGGTGCGCGACAGCTCCTTCAGAGCATCGAGCTTCTCGCGGTTCAGCCGGAAGACCACCGAAGTGAGACGGGGATTCATGTCCAAGTGCGCAACCTCCTACAGATGCGCACACCATCTCACAGACCTATTTGATCGCAAGATTTTCACTCGGATCCGCCTACCGGGAAGATCCACTGCAGCCCGGTGAAGCCCTCGGCATCGGCGCGCAGTCCGGATCCGAACCCGAGCGTGAGCCCGAGTCCCCCGTACACCGCGAACCGCTCCGAGAAGGTGTGTCGCAGGCCCAACGCTACGCGAGGCCCCACCCACGGCCCAGAAAACGGACGCACGACGGCGCCGAGATCCACGAAGGACTGCCAGGACTCGTCCCCGAAGACGCTCCGGAAGCCCCCCACCAGCGAGAGATCCGGCTCCCGGAGGCTGCTGCGGATCAGCACGAAGACCTCGTCCCCGTCGTAACCCACCGTGAAGCTGGCCCCCACGTCGAGCAGCGCGTCCAGCCCCTTCACCACCTCGGCATCCCCGCTGTCGATCAACTCCGTATAGGAGGCGCCCGGGCCGAGGATCAGCGAGAAGGCACTGCGGTCCCGGTACGGAGAGTCCACATACTCAGCGGCCAGTGCGCCCCTCGGCGAGAGCACCGTGATCAGCAGCGCCACGACCCTCTGAGGATTCGTCAGCACCGAGGACCAACTCGACGTCACTGTGCGCTCGCGAGGCATCTTGCGACCGCGTGTTCTACCAGCCTCCAGGGCACGCGCGGACTCATCCCGGGGCACTCCCCGTCGTTTGACGCGATCACCCCGTACTCCTACGGTTCATCGCTCCAGTGGAGACCATGAAAATGAAGAAGTTGAACCTGAGCGCATTGCTTCTCACCCTGCTCGTCGCGGCCTGCGGCGGGTCGTCCGGGACGGGCCTGGACGACGTGCCCGAGTCCGAGGGCGTCATCCAGGTGCCGTTGATCACCACGGGGACGGGTGGCCAGACGTTCCGCCTGGTCGGGGCAACGTTCGACATCACCGGGCCGAAGAACCACACCATCACCGACACGTCCGCGGACACGGTGGCCGTGCAGCTTCCGGCGGGTGGGTACACCATCCAGCTCCAGGGCGAGTGGCACATCGAGCGAGTCGGCGCACCGGGGCAGTCGATTCCCGCGACGCTCATCTCCCCCAACCCCCTGTCCTTCACGGTCGCCGAGGGAGAAGCGCGCACGGTGCGCTTCCTCTTCAAGACGCCCGCCGAGGGCACCACGGACGTGGGCTTCAGCGTGGACACGGGTGGCTGGCTCGCGGGCACCCTGGACTTCACGGGCTCGCCGATACCTCCCAGCTCCGAGCTTTATGAACTGACAGGGAAGACGGTGCCGTTCGCCATCAGCTTCGAGTCCGCCCAGGTGCGCCAGGGCAACGACTCCTCGTTTGGCTCTCATCTGATGGTGACGACCAGCCCCGTATCGGTCCAGTTCGGAGGGGCCTACTCCGCCGTCCTGAATGAGCGCGTCGCACGGACGTGTCGGCCCACGAACTCAACTTCCTCGTCGTTTCGGGAGGCCCCGAGGGTGGACTCCGCGTGCGGAACCTCGCCATCAGGACCTTCAATGGGGCTCCACTTGAGCTATCGATGGCCGAGAGTGCGAACTTCCCGGGATACACCGACGCCGTGGGCTTACCTCTGCCAGGCATCTACCAAGTAGAGGGCCTCGTGACACTCCGCAGCCACTTCGGACCTCAGATCGTGGGCACCCTGCGCGCCACGCTGTCTCCCAAGTAATCCCTCAGCTCACGACCGGCAGCGCAAAGCCCGTGGCCCCCTGGGTCGCGGGCTTCGTCACGCCAGCGGCCTCGTTCAGGCGGCCAGAGCGGAACGGCTCCAAATCCAACGCCACGAACTTGAACCCCAGCGCCAGGAACGCGGTGTTGATCCGCTGCCGCACGTCCGCGACGAGGAACCGCTCGTACTCCTCGGCGGCCACTTCCAGGCGCGCCACGTCGCTGTGGTAGCGCACGCGGAACTGCCGGAAGCCCAGCTTGCGCAGCTCTGACTCGGCCGCGGCGATCTGCAGCAGCCTGTCCCGCGTCACCGCCGTGCCGTACGGAATCCGCGACGCCAGGCACGCCATCTGCGGCTTGTCCCACGTGGGCAGCCCCAGGAACTGGCTCCAGGCGCGAATCTCCTCCTTCGTCAGCCCGGCCTCCGCCAGCGGAGAGCGCACCGCGTGCTCACGCGCCGCCTTGTGCCCCGGCCGGTGGTCCTTGAAGTCGTCCGCGTTGAAGCCGTCCACCACCACCGCCAGCCCCAGCTCCTTCCGCTGGACCTCGCAGATGTCGTACAGCTCCGTCTTGCAGAAGTAGCAGCGGTTGGTGGGGTTGGCCGCGTACTGCGGATTGGCCAGCTCGTTGCTGCCCAGGACGACGTGCCGGGCCCCCATCTTCTCCGCCAGCTCCCGCGCCTCCTGCGCCTCCTCGGGGGCCACCGAGGCGGACAGCGCCGTGAGCGCCAGGGCCCGCTCGCCCAGCTCCTCCACGGCCACCTTCAGGACGAAGGTCGAATCCACGCCTCCCGAAAAGGCCACCAGCGCACTTCCATGGGCGCGCAACGCGGCACGCATGGCCTCCAGCTTGGGACGCGACGACTCACACAGGGCCTGGATTCGCTCGGGGCTCAGCATGGGGGACTCCTAAAACGAAAGGGCCCCGGATTGCACGCGCATCGCGCGGCAACCTGGAGCCCTTGACTTGAAGTGGAACGAGGGCCGTGTCCGGCCCCCCTCTTCAGCGGGACTTGCCCTTCGCGGGCTTCTTCCCCGCGGGAGCCGGCTTCGCGACGCGGGCAGCGCGCGTGGCGGGACGCGACTTCGCGCCCTTGTCCGCCTTGTCGGCCTTGGCCGGCTTCACCTTGGCGGCCACCTTCGGCTCCTCCGCCCGACGGGCCTTGGCACCGCCGCCCTTCTCGGGCTTTTCGGCCTTCTCCGCCCGCTCGCCCTTGGCCGGCAGCGGGTTGGCCTTCATCTTCTTGCCGGTGATGATCTTCAGCTCCTCGGTGGTCATGTAGCCGAGGTCCAGCAGCGACTGGAAGATCTTCGCGGCGCCGTCCTCCACCGACTCCACGTCGGAGTGGATGGTGACTTCCGGCGAGTTGGGCGGCTCGTACGGCTCGGTGATGCCGATGAAGTTGGGGATCTCCCCGTTGAGCGCCTTCTTGTAGCGCCCCGTGCTGTCGCGCTCGATGAGCTTCTCGGTGGGGCAGTCGACGTAGACCTCCACGTAGCGACCGATGGCGCGGCGGTTCTCCTCACGCTTCCCCTTGTAGGGGCTCACGCAGGGCACCAGGGCGGCGACACCATTGCGCGTCAGGACGTTCGCCACGAAGCCGAGACGACCGGCGATCGTGTTGCGCTCATCCTTCGAATCACCCAACCCCGCCCACAGCTCGTCGGCGAGCTCCCCCTCGTCGAGGATCTCCACGTTGCGGCCGACCTGACGGAGCCGCGCCGCGATGTAAGCGGCAGTGGTGCTCTTACCGGTCCCGGACATGCCGGTCAGCCAGAGGGTGAATCCAGTGTTGGAGGCCATAAGGGTTTTCAACTCCCTGCGTCCGGAGCGCTTCTTGCACGCCGCGGTGGACGCCGCAGATCCAGAAGATGGACGTGGTTATAGACGAAAACCCACTCACTTGACAATTCAGGCGCACCTTTCCGCAGGTAGGGGTAACAGGCGGTCAAGTGCTTGCGCATACTGGGCTTTTTCGTTCTTGCAATGGTCTTTTCAGACCCGTCACGTCTGAAAATCTCCATCCCTCCACACGTACTCGGACACCCAGGAGACACAGCCTCGGTGTACGGATGCGATGAGATAGGAAACTCCCGGTAGGAGCGGATGCCCGGCGGGGGTGGCCAGGGAGCGGTCCTCGCTCGAAAAAGTGGGAGGCCCGTCTACATGGGAGTGGAACACACTTACGACCTGCTCTCCCCGTGTTTCCGCCTGGACGCACACCGCCAGCCACTCCTCGGGGGCGAAGGCATAGGCGTGTACCGGGCGCGGGGACGCGTTGCGCAGGGGGCACACCCGCCAGGAGCCATCCCCGGGAGCGTGGAGGATCACTCCGCAGCCCTCCAGCGGGTAGCACGACTCCAGGTGCTGGATGACTTCGCGACGGACCGCCTCCGGCCAGCGCGGATCCGACCAGGGCATCACGGCGAAGAAGGCTCGGCTCGCGAGGCGCAGCGCGAACACTGGCGTACGTCCATCTGCTCCAGCCCTCCCGGGGGCACCAGCCAGCGGCCGCCCAGGGACGGCTCCAGGCCCAGCTGGAGACGTTGGAACACCATGGCGCCCAGCGTCCCGAGCGCCACGCCCAGCGCGCCATCCGGAGGTGGCCCCAGGTGCCGCACCGTTTCGCCGAAGCACCAGACGCAGCCCTTCGCGCCCCGGAAGACCACGCCGGCCCGAGCGCCATCGCCGCAGAGCGCCACCCAGGGGGCGTCCCCGCTCCAGGCCGTGGGCAGCTCCGCCAGCAGTCCGCCGCCATGCTCCGGATTCGCCGCGTCCGGGTTGAGCGCCGCCACCTCGCGGGCCAGCGTCGCCGCCACGGGCTGACCCACGTCCGTCGCCGACATGAGGAAGCCTGGAGCCCATGGCCCCAGCGTCAGCGAGCCCACCCCGGCCACGGGTGTTCCTCCTCCCGCCAGATACGCCGCCGCCGTCATCCCCGAAGCGCCCGTGGCGTCCACGCGCGCGCCGCCGGACAGGAGCGCTTCCTGGCCTCGACCGCCCACCTCTCGCAGGAGGATCTGCCTCGAGTAACGGAGGATCTGATCTTCACGCAGGGCCATGCGACGTCACCCTCCCGCCATCGCCGGGATGAGGGTGAGGCGATCCGCGTCCTTCACCGGTGTATCCAATTCGCGCAGGGCGCGGATGTCCTCCTCATTGAGGAAGACGTTGACGTAGCGCCGGACGGCGCCGCGCTCGTCCAGCAGTCGCGAGCCGATGCCGGGGTAGCGCGCGTCCAAATCCGTCAGCACCTCGCGCACGGTGGCGCCGGAGGCGCTGACCTCCGCCTGATTGCGCGTCAGCGTCCGCATCGTCGAGGGAATCCGAATCGTCGCCATGGCTCACTCACCTTCCCTGCTTGCGGAGCACCAATCGGTGCGTTCCATCGTCGCGCGACTCGAGGGAGACGACTTCATGCCCCTCCTCGCGCGCGCTGCGGGGAACGTTCTTCAGCGGCTCGGTGCCCCGGAGCAACACTTCCAGCAACGCCCCCGACTCCAGCGCCTCCAGGCGCAGCTTGGTGCGCACGTAGGTCATCGGGCAGACCTCGCGAGTGATGTCCAGCGTCGCCGTCACCTCGCTCATGGCCGTGTCTCCGCGCACCGACGAGCAGAGCGCTGTACCTGGAGAACGTCGAGGACGCCCGACATCACCGTCGCCTTGCTCATGGCCGTGCCTCCGCCCTCAGCGCGCGCATGCCGTGCCCTCCTCGGGGAACGTCGGAACAGCGGTGATGCGGCAGCCTGGACAGTCCTCGGCCCGCTCGACGCGCGTACGCCGTCCCAGCAGCGTGTTCCCATCCAGCACGTGCAGCGTGGCCTCACCTGGCACACGGCGCGCGGCGCCGGCCAGCAACTCCAGCACCAGCAGCGCCTGCACCGAACCCACCAGCCCCGCGAGCGAGCCGAGCACTCCCGCCTGCGCGCACGTGGGTACCGAATCTGGTGGAGGCGGCGATTCATAGAGGCAGCGCAGACAGGGCCCCTGGGGCTCCACGCGCATCGCCTGCCCCTGCATCCGCAGCACGCCTCCGTAGACGAGCGGGACGCCCGTGAGCACCGCCACGTCCGAGAGGAAGAACTTCGTCCCCACGCCATCGGTGGCATCAATGACGGCGTCATGCGCGCGGAACAGTCCCTCCACATTGTCCGCGTCCACGCGCTCCGGAAGCACGTCCGTCGTCAGCGCGGGGAAGGCCCGCATGAGCCCCGCCGCCGCGGACTCCGCCTTGTTGCGCCCCACGTCCTGCGCGCGGTGCCAGAGCTGCCGGGGCAGATTCGTCACGTCGACCCGGTCCGGGTCCGCCAGCGTCAGGTGGCCGACACCGGCCTGGGCCAGCGCCAGCGAGGCCGGGCAGCCAAGCCCGCCTGCTCCCACGACGAGCACCCGCGAGCGCTCGATGCGGGAGGCGTGGGGAATCCGGGGATGGTGGTGCTCTTCTGGGCCGTGCATCGATTGCTGCTCCGCGAGGGCGGATGCGAATAACGTGCGGGACCCTGCGTCGCACCTGGCAACAGTTGGGCGCAGGCGCCCTTTCCACAGCCAGGACATATGAGAAACCTGACCGGCGTGCTCGTCTTTTCCACCACCCTGCTGCTCGTCCACGGTTGCCACAAGAACACCGGCGAGGCCCAGGGCCCCGCGGACGCATCGCTGCCGGCGGCTGACGCCCAGGGCTCGACCGAAGCGGCGAAGTTCCCCTCCGACAGTGGCCAGGCGCTCCAGGAGGCCGCGCCCACCGGCTCCGAGAAGTCGACCGCCGACTCCGGCACGCTCGCGTCCGGCACGCCCGACGCGGCCACGCCTCCCCAGCGCACCCTCAAGGAGACCGGCACCCCCGAGGCCCACCGGGCCGAGCTCGAGTCCTGCGTGGACCGCTGGCTCAAGAAGCACAAGCTGGACGAGTACGGCAACGCCGAGGGCACCATGTACGCGGGCGGCACGCCCCTCTTCGACGAGCGCACCGGCGAGTCCACGGACCGGCTGACCTACGTGTTCAACCACAAGCCCGAGGCCCGCAAGGTCTGCATGCAGCCCTCATCCCCCCGGTGACAACGCCGTCTCGCATGCCTCCCCGCCCGCCGGGGAGGTGGGCGAAGTACCCCAGGGATTCCCGCACACCCGGCGGCTCTCGTAAGCTGCCACCCAATGAATTCGAATCTCGCCCTCGGCGAGGAGACCCCGGCCAATGACCTCCGCGCGCGAGTGCGCGAGGTCCTCCTGCGCCGCAAGCTGACGGACAGCGTCTCCACGGAGCAGGCCACCGCGTCCTGGGAACAGGACCGGTTCGTCGCCCGGGCCCGCGCCCTCTTCTATGCGCGAATGATGTTCCTCACGCTGGGATTGCTCATCCTGGCGGTGCCCACCTGGAGCGGCTACTTCGGTCTCACCGGAGCCTTCTCCTTCCTGGGCTACTTCACGATGCTGCTCTACAGCGTCGCGAACCTGCTCGTCATCGACCACCCGAAGGCCGGCCGCTGGGTGACGTACACCACGCTGTGCCTGGACCTGGTCATCCTCGTGGTGCTCATCGCCAAGCCCGTGGTGGGAGGTGGCCTCCAGAGCCCCCTGCTGGCCACGCAGCTGCTCTTCACCACCCTCTTCTCCATCCTCTACCCCAAGCCGCTCGCCATCCTGCCGCCACTGCTGGCGCTGCCGATTACGACGCGCCTGGACCTGCTCCTCAACCGCTCCGTGACGGCGGTGGAGCTGCTCACGCTGCTCTGGTACCTGGCGCTCAACTTCATCATCGTCTACGTGCTCGTGTACCTGAACGAGCGCGAGGCCGCCGCGCACCGCGAGGTCGTGGCCCTCCAGGGAGACCTCAAGGAGCTGGCCGTGGTGGAGGAGCGCAACCGGCTGGCGCGCGAGATTCACGACGGCCTGGGCGCCTCGCTCTCGTCGATGATCATCCAGGCGGAGTACATCCTGAACCTCGCGAACGAGGACGGACTGCGCTCGGAGATTCGCGAGCTGAAGGCCACCGCCGAGGAGTCCATCGACGAGTTGCGCCGCAGCCTCCAGATGATGCGCGAGGACTTCGAGCTGTCGCAGGGCCTGGAGGACTACGCCAAGACGTTCCAGGAGCGCACGGGCCTGTCCATCCAGTTCGAGCGCACGGGCCCGCAGCGCAAGCTGTCCCCCGACACGCAGCTCGCCCTCTTCCGCATCCTCCAGGAGTGCCTCTCCAACGCGGTGAAACACGCCGAGGCGAAGCTCGTGCAGGTGAAGCTCGACTACGCCGAGGAGCACGTGCACCTCATCGTCCACGACAACGGCAAGGGCTTCGACCCGCAGCGCACCCCGCGCGGACACTACGGCCTGCTGAACATGCGCGAGCGCGCCATGAAGCTCGGCGGCCAGCTCATCGTGGATTCGTCACCGGGCTCGGGCGCCCAGGTGGCCCTCTCCCTCCCCAGCCCCCCGACATGACCGGAG